>JANWXG010000075.1 GCA_025057335.1 bacterium
CAAGTCCTCCATCGCCCACCATACTAGATATAGTAAGCTCCCTACCTTCCTCAGGGCTAGATGTTGCGGTAGACAGCCCTCGGATGAACCGCTCAAAATTGCACCGAGGCGCTCACTGCCTGCCGCAGCAACGCATTCGCTTCTATGCTTCGCTCCACCAGCGCTGCAAGTCCTGCACTGCCTGCCGAATATCGCGAATCTGTTCATCGCCGCTGATTTCACGCTCGATAATCAGCTCGCCGTCAAAGCCCAGCTCCTTCAGCCGTCGCAAGAACTCTGGAAAGCGCACCCTGCCCTGTCCAACAGGCACCTCGCGCCCTAGGTGGTCGCCGTCGGTGGGGTATAAGCCGTCCTTCACATGCACGTTGCGCACCCACTTGCCAATCACGTCCAGGGCGTCTATCGGGTTGCCCTTCCCGTACAGGATGAGGTTCGCAGGGTCGAGGTTCACGCCCAGGTTGCCTGTGCCCACGCGCTGGATGGTGCGCAGCAGCACCACAGGCGTCTCCTGTCCCGTCTCAAACCAGAAGCCGACCCCCCGTTGCTGACAGTGCTGCGCTACCTCGCGAATCGCCTCTACGACGGGCGGATACTCGGGGTCTGTCATGTTTTCGGGGATGAAACCGCAGTGCGTGATGATGGCGGGCACTCCCATCCACGCGGCGAAATCCGCCCAGCGCTTGAGCTCTTCCACCCGCTGAGCGCGGTACTCTGGCGGAACCAGACCAAGCGTGACGGGTCCTCGTGTGAAGTTCCACTCCGCAGGTCCGCTCCATCCCGCCCACACGGCGCATACCCGTACGCCCGTTCGGGCAGACTCTTCCGTCACTCGTTGTGCCATCTCGCGCGTCGCTAGCGAGGGGTTCCAGCACGCCAGCTGGCATACCTTCAGCCCGAACTGTACCACGTGCTCGAAATCCGCACCATCCTCCCTGAGGCTGGTGATGACGCCAATTTCCATGTCTTGCCTCCTTCCCTCTGTTTCGCTCTCCCCTTCGAGAGGAGGCGTGTGACCTCCTGCTGTACGGGTATAATGCGCACGGTGAGAGCGATGCGCACAGTGTATCTGGACCATGCGGCGACCACGCCCATCGCCCCTGAGGTGCGCGAAGTGGTTGCGCGGGCGATGGCAGAGTGCTGGGGCAATCCTTCCAGCCTGCACCTGTTCGGCAGGCGGGCGCGCGACTTGCTGGACGAGGCACGGGTCACGGTTGCTCAGGCGCTGGGCTGCCTCGACGCGGAGGTGTTCTTCACCTCCAGCGGCACAGAGTCGGACAACATGGCGATTTTCGGCGCGGCGCGTGTGGCTCCCCCGCACAAGAGGCATCTGGTCACCACTCAGATTGAGCACCACGCCGTGCTGCACGCCTTCCAGCGCCTGCAAAAGGAGGGCTGGGAGGTGACTTACCTGCCAGTGGACTCGTGGGGCAGGGTAGACCCCGACGACGTGCGGCGCGCCCTGCGCGAGGAGACCTGGCTGGTGAGCGTGATGCACGCCAACAACGAGGTAGGCACCCTGCAGCCGATTCGGGAAATCGCCGCTGTATGCCGTGAGCGAGGAGTGTGGCTGCACTGCGACGCCGTGCAGACATTCGGGTTACTGGACGTCAAGGTAGACGACCTCGGCGTGGACATGTTGTCAGTATCGGCGCACAAGCTGTATGGACCGAAGGGAGTGGGCGCACTGTACCTGCGCGGTGGGGTGAAGATTGCGCCGCTGCTGGTAGGCGGCGCGCAGGAGCGCGAGCTGCGCGCTGGCACGGAGAACGTGCCCGCTATTGCCGGTTTCGCCTGCGCAGTGGAGTTGAGCCAGAATCGGTATGCTCAAGCCGCTTCCTGCATCGCCCAGCTGCGTGAACGTCTGGAAGCTCACCTACTGGAGCGGATACCCGACCTGCAGGTCAACGGACATCCCGAGCATCGCCACCCGGGCATCCTCAGCGTCACGATCGAGGGCGTTTCGGCAGAGAGCCTGCTGATCGCGCTCGACCGCAGGGGAATAGCGGCGTCCGCAGGCGCGGCGTGTAGCGCGGGGTCTATCGAGCCGTCGCATGTACTGCTCGCGCTGGGCATGAGCGAAGAACGGGCGATGAGCACCATCCGCCTGAGCCTGGGCAGAGGCAACACGCCGGAGGAAGTAGACATGGCAGCGGAGATGATCGCTGAAGAGGCACACCGACTGCGGCGACGGGCGAGGGCAGTGGCGTCCGTGAGATAGAGGTCTCGCCTACTCCTCGCCGACGTTGCCGAAGTTCCTCAGCAGGATGCCAAAATCCAGCAAGCTCACTTCACCGTCGCCGTCTAGGTCAGCGTAGGGGTTCCAGCGGGTGTCGCTGGGCGTGGTGCCAAACGCTTGCAACAACGCGCCGAAGTCTAACAGGCTGACCTCGTTGTCTCCATCTATGTCCCCATTCGTCAGAGTCACGTTCACTACGCCTTCGGGGAGCGAGACCCCGGTTACCACTCGTTGCAGCCAGTGCGCTCCCCGTATCGCCACGTTGTATACGCCCGCAGGCACGTTCGCCTCGTACACCACTTCAAACTCGCCGTCCACAGAGAGGGGCAGTTGCCCCCTCCAAACCACACGTCCCCTGCTGTCACGTATCTGCACCTGCACTCGCTGGCAGCGGTAGTCGCCACCGTAGTCAGCCAGCACTACCCTTCCCAGCAGGGTCGTGCTCGCCCGCAGTGCTACGTTGTCCACGTCCAGATACGTGGTCGCGACGGGCCAGTAGATGCCGCACCGCGTCCAGAGCGTGAGCCACTCGCCCGTCGGGACTACCGTTGCTTCTACGCGGCGCCAGGCATGGGTCGGTGCACTGGTAGAGACCAGCCAGACGATGCTACGGGAGAAGGGGTCACTACCGCCGCTCGGGTCGTAGCCGACGCCGAACTCCTGTCCCGCATTAGGGTCGCCCGTGCCGGCGGAGAAGTAATCCATTTGCAGTCGGTAAGGCACACCGGGCACCACAGGCACCCGCTGGTACACTCCCCCTCGGAAGGACTGTCCAGCAATTTGCCCGCTAATCGTACGCTGTGCGCTGCCCGGGTTGCCTGCCACACGCCAGAAGTGCGCGCTGCCTGGCCAGGCAGGGTTCACCAGTCCGCCATCCCACGCTGTCCAGCCATTGGCTATCGTCTCCCCCGAAACGTGAGTAAAGCCCAGTTCGAAGTCACCGTTGAGCACGGGGTTGCGCAGCGTGCGTGGTCGGTTGGCGATGACGTCTGCCAGCCACTGCGCTATCGGCTCTACATCGAACGACCACCAGCCGCTCGGGTCACCAATCTGGAACAGGGTCGCGCCGATAATGTAGGGGTCTTTTTGCAGTTCCGTGTCGTACCACAGCAGCCATCGCTGAAACTTCGCGGCGTCACCGCGCGCACGCCAGCCGTCCAGATTGGGATTGCCCCCGCGGTCGATGCCTGCCTCGGTAAGAATCATCGGCAGGTTCGCGAGGTCAGGATGCCGCTCGCGCAGATACTCATAGAAGATGCGGTAGCGCAGGCTAAACCAGTACTCCACGCCCACGTCGCGGGTGTACTCGATGGAGTAGGCGTGGTAGCTCCACGCGCCGTTCCACCGCTTCGCTGCACGCAACGCAGGGAGGAACGCTTCCAGCTTTGCCCGAATTTCGGCGATGCTGCCGGGCGGGTTGCCTACCGGGATGCTTCCTACACAGGGGCGGAACCCTGCCTGTGCGATGCGCTCCGCCAGCCGCTCCCAAAAACGACCAAACCAGCGCGCCTCCTCCACGCTCTCCCAGCAGGGCGTGTTCTCGCATTCGTTCGGACCTTCTAGAAAGTCCACCAGCCGACGGTCAGCGGGGGACAGCGCCTGTACCGCTGGGCGCAACACGCGGTTCCAGAAGTCGTCGGCGCTCTGCACAGGATCGTCCTGCAGGCGGTAGCGCACACCAGGAGTACGCTCCCACACGCGCATCACGACTAGCCCCTTCGGATGGCGCGCCTTGTAGTCTCGCATCGCCTCCCGCATGCCCGCTGCCGACTGTGGGTCTAACACCTTGATGACGCGAGGCTTCGCTGCGATGATACGTCGTGCCCCCTCAGTGTAGTTGCCGATGAGATGAATGCTCAGCTTGCTCACGCAGGGTTCAGACTGCGCGTGAGCGGTCGCCACCATCCCCACCAGCACGCAGAGCCACAGTAACCCTCTCATCGTACGCCCTCCTCCTTCGGGTTCTCCTGTTCTATCATAAACTGTGCGCCAACCATCACGCAAGCCCAGATTTGTCATCACCTTACACAACGGGGTACAATCACTCCATCCAAGCAGGATGAGGGGGCAACATGGCAGAACTGCTGACCCGTTCCTACCGCGGTTTGGTCATCGCTAGCGTCGAGAGGGGTAGCCTCGGCGAGGAGTTGGGGCTGCAGCCGGGCGACGTCGTGCTGGAAGTGAACGGCAAGCGCCTCATGGACATGCTGGACTACCGCTTCCACGTGACGGAGGAAAGGGTAGAGCTGACCGTGCAACGCGGCGAGCAGACGCTCGTGTTCACCGTGCAGAAGGAACCGTACGACCTGTTAGGCATCGATTTCGAAAACGACCTGGCGGATAAGATACACACGTGCAACAACAAGTGCGTTTTTTGCTTCATCCACCAGATGCCGAAGGGGATGCGCCGTTCGCTCTACCTGATGGACGACGATTTCCGCCTGTCGTTCCTGTACGGGCACTACGTCACGCTTACCAACGTCACAGAAGAGGAGTTCGAGCGCATCCTCGAGCAGAAGCTCAGTCCGATGTACGTCTCGGTGCACGCCACCGACCCTGAGCTGCGCGGGCGTCTGCTGGGCAAGCGAGAGCCTGTGCCCATTTTGCCCATCCTCCAGCGTCTGCACGAGGGGGGCATTGACGTGCACGCGCAGATTGTGCTCTGCCCGGGCTGGAACGACGGCGAGGCGTTGCGCCAGACGTTGTATGACCTCGCGATGTTGCATCCTGCCGTCACTCGCCAGCGGGGAGGCACACTCTCTGTGGCGATTGTGCCTGTGGGGTTGACGCAGTTCCGTCAACGTCTCACTCCGCTGACCCCGCCCAACCGTGCCTACGCACAACGCCTGATTCGCGACGTGCGGGCGATGGAGCGCCGTTTCCAGCAGCGGCTGGGCACGCGCTTCGCTTTCCTCTCGGATGAGTGGTTTTTCCTCGCGGGACAGCCCATCCCGGAACGCCGCTACTATGAGGACTTCCCGCAACTGGAGGACGGCGTGGGCACGGTACGTCTGTTTCTAGAGCGCGCGTCTCGCCTGGTGCGTCGGCTTCCTGATGCCCTGCCGCACCCGGTGCGGATGACGCTGGTCACGGCGGAGCTGCCTGCGACGGTTATCGAGCGCTTTGCGCAGATGTTACGGCGTGTGCGCGGGCTGGAGCTGAACGTCTGCGTCGTGCCTAACCGCTTTTTCGGGGGCACTATCAGCGTTGCTGGGTTGCTCACGGCGCAGGATATCGTCGATGCTCTGGATCGGTTCCCCGCCCATCCGACGGTCGTGTTGCCCTCCATCTGCCTGCGAGAGGGCTACCTCTTCCTAGACGACGTGACCGTCGAGCAGTTCGAGGCGCAGGTGGGGCGCCACGTGCTCGTTGTAGAACCGCATCCCGCCGCCCTGTGGCGAGCCATCCGCGCTATGGCGAGCCAAGAGGCGCAGCTTGCGCCTCTCTCGTCGCGGTGCTGAGGGAGGGTCAGCCTATGCGCTGCGGCTCGGTAGCGACCTCCCCATACAGCTCGGCACAGGGGTTGCCGTGCTCATCGTACCAGCCGTAGCGCTCGCGTATCTCCAGCATCAGCAGGTAGCGCTCCAGCGGAAGTCCCTTGAAGGCGACGTTCGTGGTCGCGTAGATGTAGCCTCCGCCGGGCATGCCGTGCCGCAGCACGTACTTGCAGTTCTCCACGACCTGCTCTTCCGTGCCCGTTTGCAACAGGCTACACTGTACCCCGCCCAGCAGGCAAAGCCGGTCGCCCACGAGCGCCTTCACCTTAGCGATGTCCATCTCTTTCGCCTGGCTGTCGATAGAGTGTAAGCCGTGAGGTTCCGCCTCGGCAATCTGGTCTAGGATGGGCATGATGTTGCCATCGGTGTGCTTGATAGTGTACAAGCCCATCGCACGGTAGCCCGCCACAAGCTCTTTCAGGTATGGCGTGACGAACTGGCGGAACATGCGCGGCGAGAGGAAAGGACCGTCGTTGAAGGCGTAGTCCGAGCAGAGCGCGAAGCCGTCAATACCGTACTCCTCATGCAACCGCTTGCCGCGCTCCAGCGCCCACTGCACGTTGCGCCTGGCGATTGCGTGCATCTCATCGGGGCGCTCGAAGAAGGCAGTGGCGACTTCCATCATGTCGCTGCCTGTGGGGATAGCGAAGGTGGCATCTCCATGCGC
The DNA here is from genome assembly GCA_025057335.1 of bacterium. Taxonomy (GTDB): domain Bacteria; phylum Armatimonadota; class HRBIN16; order HRBIN16; family HRBIN16; genus HRBIN16. Next base: position 6,401 of record JANWXG010000075.1, read on the forward strand.
AATCAGCAGGTAACGGTCGCCCACGAGGCTGCGGATGTAGCGCAGGATTTGCCCCAGCCCATCGTCGTCAGGGGCATGTACCACCATGATGATGCAGTAGTCCAGACGCTCGGCAACCTCGATATACAGTTCAGCGTTTTCGCGCAACATCCGGTCGCGCTCGGTGACGGTAGCGTGCTGAAACTCGTGCCAGTGGTGGTACTCCCTGCCCAGCAGCTCCTGGGTCAGCTGGAACTCCAGCTCGAAGGTAGGCACTCTGCTATGAGGGCGAGGCGGTTTGCGCTCCAGCGCCCAGATAGCCTGCTGTTTTGGGGTAAGGGGGTCGGTAGGCATCTTCTGTCTCTCCGCCTTGCATCATCACGTCCGCTGGTGCAGCCGCCGCCACAAGAGACCGTCTGCCCAGGCAAACGGCGCCTGTGTCCAGAGCTGCAGGCAGCGTCAGCCTCCTGTCCAGACGTTCTGGGGAGGGGGTCGTGTCTCCTGCTACGGCTTATCGTCGACCGTGCTTCAGCCAGAAGAGGAGCGCTCCCCCCGCCCACGCGCCCGCCAGGATGAGACCGAGCCAGCCGACGGGGCGTCCAGCGGCGGTCAGCCACAAAGAGCTGCCCGCGAGGCTCCACCAGACCAGCCACCCGCGCCACCACCACAGGGAGAAGGGCAGCAAGTCCACTGCCGCCCGCAGGTATCGGCTCGCTCCGAAGCGGCTACGCCCGCGGCGGCGGCAGACATGAGGCACTGGCGCCTCGGTCACACGGTAGCCCATCCGTGATGCGATGAGAGGCAGATAGCGATGCATGTCGGAGACCATCCAGGGCTGGAGACGTTCTGCAACCTCGCGCGTCATCGCCTTGGTGCCGCAGTTCACGTCGTGCAGGGGAACTCCCGTCAGCCAGCGCAGCACGGCGTTGAAGAGACGCGATGCCCACACGCGCAGGGGCGAGTCCTGACGCTGCTGGCGCCACGCCACGACCAGATGCGCCGCCCCCGATTGCACCTGCGCCACCAGCATCGGCAACACTTCGGGAGGCTCCTGCATGTCAGCGTCCGTGGTGACCACGATGTTGCCCCGCGCAACGGAGAAACCAGCAGAGAGGGCAGCAGTCTTGCCCCGCCGATAGGGCAGCTGCACAACGCGAACGCACACGGGCTGTGGCTGTCGCAGGAGCGTGTTCAGCTGCTCCCCCGTATCGTCGGAGCTGCCGTCGTCCACGTAGACTATCTCAACGGGCAGGCCTGTCTTGCTCATCGCCCGCGTTAGGCGTGTGTGCAGTTCGGGCAGGTTCTCCTCCTCGTTATACATGGGCACGACCACGCTCACCTGCAGCGGGTTCATGGTGAGCCTCCCCCTACGCGGAACAGGTCGAACTGCTCGTGATAGCCTTCAGGCAGCCAGCGGAAGGGAGGCGCCCCTCGTAACGCGGCGTAGAATCCCGCCTGGGGAGGGAGAGTCGCTAGCCTCGCAGGGGAAGTGATAACGACGCTCTCCTCGTACTGCAGGCGCGCTACCAGCGCAGCAGGCACCACCGCATCTCCCCCGACGCTCGGTATCGCTATCTTCGCGCCCGCAGGAGGCAGGCGGTTCGCGCTCACCTGCTGCAGACCGGCGCGCTGCGCATAGTACATCCACCCCCAGTGTCCAATAAACGCCTGCGCGCCGTGTTCTCTCGCCAGAAGCTGCGCGCCGCGTCGGTACACCTCGGCTATCTGCGCGTCGCACCAGCCCGCGTAGACGCCGAAGGCTGCCTGCACAAGGACGGTCGCTGCGAGCGCGAACTGCCGCGCCCCCCGAAGCGGCTCTCGAGGAAGCCACAGCAGCGCCAGGGGCGGTAGTGCAGGCAACAGATGCCTTGCTGCGGCAAAGGGGGCGCCCACGCCAATCGCCAGCAACACCCATGTCGCCCACAGCACGTGGAAAGCCTGTTCGCGCCAGCTCTGCCAGGCGCGGAAGAGGGTCAGCGTCAGCAAGAAGGCGCCTGCGGCACTCCACCACGCTGCCTCCGCGTCGCCCCCCGGCTGGAACTGATGCCATCTCCACCAGCCGACGGCAAGGGCAGTGCCTGCTCCGACCAGCAGAACCTGCCACTGTCTGCACACAACCGCTGCCCACAGCCACAACCACCACACGCCTCCCAGTCCCGCTAGCGTGCCCCAGAGGCGGTCATATAGGGGAGTGGTAGAGCTAGTGCGTTGCAGCGTCGCCAGAAAGTGCGTCTGCCCATGAACCAGCAAGTTATGCGCACACCATAGCAAAAACGGCGCGCACGCCAGTAACACCCATCTCCACTGCTGCACACGTCGCCGCCACAGGATGTACAATCCGAGCAGCACCACTGCTCCCAGACCCGAATACTTCATCAGGGCAGCGCATCCCGTCACGAGCGCGCCCCACCCTAAAAGCTTCGCCTCGCCCGTATCGCTTCCGCAGAGGAACCACGCCGTGCCCAGCGTCCAGAGGGCGACCATCGGCACATCGCGCATCAGGTTGGGGGAGACGATAGTCGCCGCGCTAAGCAGCACGAGCGCCGTCGCCCAGCCCGGATGAACCCCGAAGCGATGCGCCAGCAATACCACGCCCCACCACAGCAGGGGCTGCCACACCAGCATCGCGATATGCAACACTCTCTCCTGCTCCCCTGCGAGGAGCATCCATAGCGCCAGGTAGTAGCTGAGCAGCGGGGGATTGGTGGTCACCTGAAAGGTCGGCTTCACCCAGCCATCCCAGTCCAGCTCGCCCGAGAAGGGATGCAGGGGGTTGACGAGTATCTGCCGCGCGATGTGGATGACCACGGGGTCGTCTACATGCACGGGCTTTCCTGTGAAGACGAGCTGGATGCTTAGCGCTGCCGCCAGTACCCACCATGCCCCCAGAAACGGGAGATGAGAGGGCGACTGTGGCGAGACGGTTCTTGTGGCTTCCTGTGCGCTCATGAGAACTCCTCGACAAGATTTTTCCCTGCTGCATCCGGAGGAATCCTTCTCCTCTCCCCGCTGCCTGCAGAGCTGCCCTAGAGCGCGCTACACGCGATGGGAACAGCGTGGTATAATACAGGCAGACGCCGTTCGTGACGGCGAGAGCGGGCTGATTTTGTGGCATGCTTCGTGTGCTTCTGGTAAGACATGGCGAAACCGACTGGAACCTGCAGATGCGCTTCCAGGGACAGACCGACGTGAAGCTCAACGCACGCGGTATCGAGCAGGCGGAGGCAATTGCCTCTCGCCTGCGTGACGAGCAGTTGCAGGCGATTTACAGCAGCGACCTCCAGCGGGCGATGCAAACTGCCCACATCATCGCACGCTACCACGGGATACCGCCTATCCCCGATGCCGACCTCCGCGAGCTCTCGTATGGCGTGTGGGAGGGGATGAGCCGTGAAGAAATCCTTGCCAGCGAGTGGGCAGAACTTTTCGAGAAGTACCGTCGAGACTCGCTGCGTTACCGTCCCCCCGGAGCCGAGTACCCCGAACAGATTCTGGAACGCTCGCGACGGGTGCTACAGCGGGTAGTGCAGACGCATCGAGAGGGGACGATCTGCCTTGTGGGACACGGGGGCAGCCTGCGTGCGCTCCTCTGCGTGGCACTGTCGGCTCCTTTAGAGAGCTTCCGTCGTATCCGCCTGGATAACGCCTCGCTCAGCGCCATTGAGTGTTATCCTGACGGCATGTGGGTTTCCCTGCTCAACGATACGTGTCACCTGGCATGGGAGAAGGTGCAACCTGTGATTTAGGAGAAGCGAAGATGAAACTGGTGAGCTACGTTGTAGACGGAAGCGAAAGGGTTGGTGTCGTCGAGGGGGAGGTTGTCGTAGACCTGAACGCAGCCCTGTCGCTGCTGGACGAGCGTGCCCGCCCAGCGGAGATGTTGGCGCGGGAGAT
>JANWXG010000076.1 GCA_025057335.1 bacterium
TGCCCACTGGTTGATGAGCAGAGGCAGGTCGCGCCATGAATGGATCCACTTGGCGAAGCTGTGTCCGATGATGGCTTCAGAGGTCGGGCGCACCACCAGTGGCTCTGCCAGCTGCTCTCCACCGCCGTGCGTCACAACAGCTACCTCGGGGGCGAAGCCTTCCACATGCTCCGCCTCCTTCTGCAGGAAGCTCATGGGGATGAACAGCGGAAAGTAGGCGTTGACGTGACCAGTGGCTTTGATGCGCGCGTCCAGCTCACGCTGAATCAGCTCCCAGATGGCGTAGCCGTGCGGGCGGATGACCATGCAGCCGCGCACCGGGGCATAGTCCGCCAGCTCCGCCTTCTCCACGATATCTAGATACCATTGTGAATAGTCCTGAGAGCGAGGGGTAATCCCTTCTTTGGGCATCACGTTCCTCCTGTGTGATGATTACGCGAACATATTGTACATACACTACGAGGCGGTTGACAATGTGTCGCCCACTGGACAGGCTCTCCAGCGGGATGCTCGTGTCCTGTGAGGCGGTGCGTTGACGAGATGGATGCTCGACAACACCCCAGGTGACGGCTTCTCCATTCGGCTCACCTGAAGGTTCCCCCTTTGAGCGAGGGAAACTAGAGGGCGAGGCTTCTGCTGAGCCCCTGCTCTTCGACGGTTGCGACGGAACGCGCCCCTCCAGTATTGTCATGCTGAGCCGAGGGCGAAGCATCTCCGAGATTCTTCGCTAGCGCTCAGAATCACAGGAGGCACACTCACGTGCGCTACTACCAACATGGCGCCCGACAAACTGTTTAGCTTGTAGCGAAGCACGGGAGTGCTTCTCCTTGACAAACAACAGGGACTTCAGAATGACAAAAGGAGCAGAGTGGCTTCTACCCAAAGTGCTTCGCCCAAAAGTGAAAGTGTGCCTGTAACCACGTCGCTGTCTCCATGATGGAAGGCCCGTCATGGATGATATTCCTTCCTTTCTGGACTCCTCCCACCACCACGTAAGGCGCTGGCTTCCACCGATGCCAGCCACGCTCCTCGATGAGCGCGGGCACATCCACAGGGTAATCGTCTGGCTCGGTATGAAAGAGCAGAACATCGGGTCTAAGCCGCTCCACTTGCTCGAGGTCGGGCGAGAAGTAGGCACGGCGGTCGCGTCCGAAAAGGTTGTCTCCCCCTGCTGACTCCACCAGGTCATGCACAAAACTAAGCGCACCGACGGTGCGTAGATGCCTGCCAAACCAAAGTTCGATGTAGACGCGCGGGCGTCGCACCGGGGCGGTCAGTGGAAGCGTTTGGAACTGTTGCTCCCACCGCTGGCGCAGACGGCGAGCCGCTTCCACCTCATTCATCAGCCCGCCCAGCAGATTGACGTTCTCCATCACCCCACTCAGACTACTAGGCAGCGGCAGCGCGTACACAGGGTAGCCCGCCCTCGCCAGCTTCACACCCAGTGCCCGTTGGATTCCCGTGGTGACAAGAATCAGGTCGGGGTCTATCTGCTGAAGTAGGGCTTCGTCCACGCGCAGGTAGTCTCCTACCGCTGGAATACGGTGGCTCGGCACATAGCGCGAACAATATGCCGAGATACCCGCTATCCTATCAGCACACCCCATTTCAAACAGCGTCTCCGTCAGTGAGGAGACTAAACACACTACCCGCTGAGGACGTTCGGGTAGCTCTACCTCCACTCCCAGGGTATCACAAAACACCCGCATAGGCTGCTTACCTTCCCGATATGATGTTCGGTGCTCGAAGAGTTTTCCCCTTCGAGCGTATCGTGTTTTGACAACGGGTTCATCGAGCACTGTGCCACCGACCCCCTAGCAGGAATAAGCGTACACCCTGCTGAAGCATAACCGTACGGAACGTGGGGATTGAGGTGGCTATGTCCGAGTCTACAATGCACGTGAAGCTTCTCTTTCCGACGAAGGAGATTGCAGAGCAGTACTATCGTCAGCTGGTGTATCTCGCCTGTCGCACCTGTTACAGCGAGCAGAAGCCCGAAGAGATTTGGGAGCGCATCCGTTCGGGCAAGGTGCGCGACGAGAAGATGGAGCAGCTCATCACGAAGGTCGTGGCTTCTGGTCACCACTCCACGATTGAGCACATCTGGTTCGCCTTCAGCATCTCTGGGGTCTCTCGGACGCTCTCGCATCAGCTGGTGCGTCATCGGATTGGTATCGCCTTTGACCAGCAATCCCAGCGCTACGTGAAGTTCCAGAACACGGACGACCTGTTCGTGGAACCCGAAACGGTGGCAGAGCATCCGGAAGCGCATCAGGTGTTTGAAGAGGTACGGGCGAAATGCACTGAAGCCTACCAGAGGCTGCTGGAGTTAGGCATCCCTGCCGAGGACGCCAGGTTCCTCTTCCCGCAGGCGGTGACCACCAACCTCGTGATGACGGTGAACTTGCGCGAGCTCATCCACATCTGCGGCTTGAGGCTCTGTACGCTGGCGCAGTGGGAGATACGGAAGCTGTTCAAGAAGGTGAGGAAAGAGGTGATGGCGGTCTCGCCCTTCTTTGGGCGGATGCTGGTACCGCACTGCGTGCATGAAGGCTTCTGCAACGAGCTCGCCAATCAGGACGGTCACTGTCGCATCCGTCCGCCCTTGAGCAAGGCGATAGAGGTCTACGAGAAGTGGAAACGCGGCGAGTTGGTGGAGATGCCTTCCAGGCAGAGCTCGGAAAGCACCTCCTCCGCAGAGTCGCAGTAGTTTGTTCGTTCCTATCTGAGGCAGCAAATGCATCAACTTGACCCGACGTAGCGGTATCCCTATAATGTACTCTTAGTGTTGACAGGCGGAGGAGAGTAGAACATGGCGCTTTCGGCATCGGAGATATGGGCACAGGGCGTAGACCGAATGAAGGACAAAATCGTCCTGCCCAGTATGTGGGAAGCACTGGACCACGCCGTGCCCATTACCATAGAAAACGGCGAGTTTGTGGTCGGACTGCCGCCGCAGCGCTTCAGCCTGTCGGGGCACTTGCGTAATCCAGGCTACCGCCGCACCATTGAGATTATCCTGTCTGAGTTGGCTGGCGAAGAACTGCAGTTGCGTATCATCGAGGGTACGACGCTCGCTGATTGGGAGCGCACCAAGCAGCGAGAAGCCATCGCCGCGGCGAGCCGCGAACAGCAATACGTGCAGCGGCGCAAGCAGGAGGAGCTGGAGCAGTCCTGGGACGCATTGTACGAGCGCATAGTGCGAGCCTATTCGGAACAACCGTATCGGCAGCTGCCGCAAGGGAAGGCGGCTTACTTGCACAGAGCGTTGCAGATGGTGCAGGAGGCGATGCAGGAGCTGTACCCCCAGAATGGCGAGGCAGATGACCTTACTGAGCGCAACCTCGCTCGCGTGATTGACCGCATTGCCAATAATGTCGGCGTTCCACCAGCTATGGTAGCATATGAACTGCTTCGTCTGCGCGGAGAAGGGCGCTGAAGGGCTGTGTGGTAGACAGCACGATGAAGCGTTCTTCGCTCCGTCCTGCAGGGAACATTTCCATATGTTTGGCAAGCACGAAATCTCGTGGTGAGGACGGAACAGGGCATTTTCCCACGTGGGCATCATGAGAGAGGAGGTTGCACGGTGAAGCTTTGTCTGAACGCTACGATAGGTGGCTACAACAACATCCACGAGTTTGTCGCGCGGGCGAAACGTCACGGCTATCAGGCGGTAGAATTCAGCGTAGAAGAAGTCGCCAACATCATCCAGCAGCAAGGAGTGCAGGCAGCGCGCGCGCTCTTCGAGGAATCGGGCATCGAACCAATCTGTTTCGGCTTGCCAGTGGAGTGGCGCAAGGACCACGACACGCTGAAAGCGGGGTTGCGCGAGCTCCCAAGATTGGCGCGCGCAGCACAAGCGGTCGGCTGCACGCGAACCGCAACATGGCTGCCACCCAGTATTGACGAGTTTCCTGCTGCCTACTCGGTGCGCATGGCAGAGCGTTTCCGAGAGATTGCGCGTGTGCTAGCGGATTTTGATATTCGCCTCGGACTGGAATGGGTAGGACCCGCAACAGCGCGCACTGCCCGCTACGAGTGGATACATACCCTGCATCAGCTGCTGGATTTCGAGGCAGAAATCGGTGCGCCGAATCTGGGATTGCTGGTGGATAGCTTCCACTGGTTCTGCATGAAGGGCACTGTGGACGACCTGGAACGGCTCACCAACCAGCACATCGTCCACGTGCACCTCAACGATGCTCCCAACAAGCCGCCGGAAGAGCAGATGGACTTTCAGAGGCTCCTGCCGGGCGAGGGAGTGATCGACCTAGTGGGCTTCTTGCGCGCCCTGAAAAAGGTCGGCTACGACGGCGGGATAGCTATCGAGGTGTTCAACGAGGAGCTGCGCCAACTGGACCCTGACACAGCCGCAGCGCGAGCCAAGCAGGGGTTCGAGCAGGTGTGGCGCCAAGCTTTCGGATAGAAGACGGGTGGTGGGCCCGGCAGGACTCGAACCTGCAACCAACCAGTTATGAGCCGGCCGCTCTGCCTTTGAGCTACGGGCCCGCCCTCGCATCCTATAGTTTACCAGAGCTTGCCAGCACGTGCAAGGGCGAGTGAAGTCGTTTCCGCCGTCCCTGTCATTCCTCCCATTTCCTTGTTGGTGTACCCTCCTGCCCACTTTACATGCATGTCTTAGGCGAGGTACAATATATGTGTTGCAATGTATGATATTGTATGATATAATTCGTATGGAAAGCCATGCATAGCCCAGTATTGTACAAACAAATCTACCAGACATTGAAGGCGGAGATCACCGAAGGGCGCTATCCTTCCGGCTCACAGCTGCCGACAGAGGTGGAAATCATGCATCGGTTTGGCGTCAGTCGGGCAACAGTGCGCCATGCGCTGGAGCTGCTGCGTCGGGAAGGTTGGGTCGTACGCATCCCAGCAAAGGGCACCTTTGTGCGACAGCACGATCCGACTGCCGCGATGCCGAAGCTCATTGCCCTACTGGCGCTGGATGTGCAGCTGGACTTCTTCAGCAAGATTATTCGTGGGGCAGAGCAAGAGGCAGCTGCGCATGGTTACAAGCTACTGGTGCGCTCCACCGACAACGACGCGGAGAAAGAACGCCAGTGTTTGGTGGATCTCCAGTCTCATGTTTCTGGGTTCGTGATTGCCCCTGCGACGGGCAACCAGAACCATGCGCACTACGGTCAGCTGCTGGTGCAGGGTGTGCCTTTTGTGTTCGTGGACCGTTACCTGCCGGAGTTCAATGTGGATACGGTGACTTCAGACAACGTGCAGGGGGGCTATCTCGCCACACGCCATCTGCTGGAGCTGGGGCACCGTCGCATCGGCGTCATCTCTGCGCGTAAGGCGACCACCTGTCACGAGCGGTTGCGTGGCTATCAGCAGGCGCTAGAAGAGTTCGGGGTACCTTATGACCCAGCACTGGTGGCGCACGCGATGGGCAGACGGCGTGACGGTTGGGACGAGTATCTTCATCAGGGCAGGGTGCAGGCGCAAGCGCTGTTGCAACTGCCACAGCCACCAACGGCGCTTTTTGCGATGAACGACCTGCTGGCGGTGGGCGCCCTGCGCTACCTGCGCGAGCAAGGTATCCGCGTACCTGAGGAGATAGCCATCGTGGGCTACGATGGGATGGAGCTCTCCGACCTGGTTAGCCCCAGCCTGACCACGGTGGAGCAGCAGTCATTGCGCATGGGAGCGGAGGCGGTACGCCTGCTGGTGCGCCGCATGCGCGATAGAGAGGTGCCCGCGCAACATGTAGTTCTGCCTGTGAACCTGCGCGTGCGGGCTTCTACTGCGACTGCCACTGCTGTTGTTGCGGGAGGTTTCACTCCTACGCCAGCCAAGGGGGGTGGTTGAAGGATTGTGAGTTCGCACTTCACGTGTGGTAGCGCCAGCGAAGCCTTGCTGCTGCTGTGCGATAAGTTCCGCTTACCAAGATGTATTCAACTACTCTTTCAGGAGGTGTGAGGAGCATGTCTCGCAAAGCGTTTACGCTCATCGAGTTGCTGGTGGTCATCGCGATTATCGCGATTCTGGCCGCCATCCTGTTCCCGGTGTTCGCTCAGGCACGAGAGAAGGCACGCCAGGCGACCTGCACCAGCAACATGAAAAACATCGGCACCGCCTGGCAGATGTACGCCCAGGACTACGATGAGACTGGTCCGCCCATGTGGGTGAAGAGCAACCTCAACCGAGGATGCTTCCCCGTAGTAGACCCGAACTTCCGCGCGCCCTACACGGGCACGCCGTGGGGACAGTACTGGCCCGACCTCATCTATCCGTATGTGAAGGCAGGGCGAGCAGCCGTTTATGACGCTCAGGGACGCCCCGTAGCAAAAGGCAATCGCGCTGTGTTCACCTGCCCCACGGGCGATGCGCTCATCCCCGCCGTGGGAGGGGAGAGTGGATGGGGTTCGCTCACTTACGGCATCAATCAGAGCAACATCAACGCTGACCCCATCAACCCCGAGAGCGCAGGTAACGCAGCGGGAGGTGGCCCCGACTTCTTCTGCGGACAGGACCCCGGCTGCCAGGGATGGGGATGGGGATGCGCGAAGGGCGCGACGTTGGCTCGCCTCACCAAGCCTGCCGATACTATCCTGTTCATGGAAGGTCCTGTAGGCACGGGACCGATGTTTGCCGAATGCTGCGACCTTGGCTCCTATCCGGGTGACCGCGCCACCATTCTCGCAAAGATGGCATCGGCATATCCTGCGGAGGGCGGCTTCCCCGCTGGATACCATCCCAACCGCCCGCTCAAGCGCGCTAAGACCGACCCTAACTTCTGGGTGATGGAGAACGGTCAGCTCAACGAGGACGGTACCGTGATGCCCGTGCAGCGCTCCAACGACCGAGCCATCCACCCGCACAACGGCGGTCAGAACCTTATCTTCGCGGATGGGCATGTGAAGTTCCAGCGGGATACTTACATGCGGCAGCACACTGCTTCAACTGAATAACGGGAGGTGGGGCGCCCCGCGACGGGCGCCCCTTCTTGCAAAGTAAGGAGGTGAAATACGATGCCGCAGACGATCCGCCGCAGTGAAGGCTCGGATTGGCGACGGCGTGAGGTGCATCCGGGTGTCGCTGTGCTCGCAGGAATTGTGGTGCTAGTGTTCCTGCTGTTCCTCGTCAACCAGTTCATTACACCGATATTCCCGCGTAAGCAGATGAGCCAGGAAGAGGCAATGCAAACCAAGATGCAGGAGCTGCAGCAGCGCATGCCGCAAGGGGGATGGGTTTCGCCCGCCCCAGGGATGCCGCCTGTGTACGTGCCACCTGCTGGGCAAGCAGCTCCCCCTGCTCAGGGACGTTAGTTGCTCTGTTCGGCTTCCCCGAGGGATTTCATAAGTTGTCATCCTGCCCTCACCCCCCCAATAGGAGAGGGGAGGCCCCCCTTCTCTCTCTGGGAGAAGAGGATAGGGGATGAGGGAGAAGGATTTCACGACACGAACTAGCAGAAACACTCTCCTGCTTGTAGTGAAGCACGTGAGTGCTTCCCCATTCACAAACAACGGGGACTTCAGCATGACAGAGTGCGAAGAGAGGGAGGGTCTGGGATACTGGGTTCAACTGGGGTTGTCGTCAGAGGCACGAGGTCGTACGAACTAGAAGCGCAGCTGCTCCATGGAGACCTGATGCATGACAGGAGGAGGTCTATCACGAATTGAGGAGTATCCACCTGAACGACTATCAGGGGAGGATGCTCTGCGCTACATGCAAAGAGAGGAGCTACCGCCGAGAACGTTCTCTCTGCGAGCGCTAGTTATCGGCTTGCTCGCTTCCCTGTTGATTGGTGCACTAGACCCCTACGGGCTATATGTGATTCGTGGCTCCTACATGACTCTCGACTACAGTACACCTGCTGCTGTGTTCCTCTTCTTCATACTAGTTGTATTTGTGAACGGGCTATGGAAGCGGTTGCACCCCCGCAGTGCGCTTCGTCCGGCGGAGCTAATTACGATTTACGTGATGATGATTGTGGCGTGCGTTGTGCCCACGCTAGGGCTCACGGCGCAAATCCTGCCTGTGTTGGGCGCGGTCACCTATTATGCGAACCCAGCGAACGGTTGGGAGCGCCTCATCCATCCGCACCTTCATCCCCTGCTAGTACCGCGCGACAAGGAGGCGATACGGCTGTTCTTCGAGGGCAAGCCGGGCGCGACCGTGCCCTGGGAGGTGTGGTTGCCCCCATTGCTGGTGTGGATGCCGCTGATTCTCACCCTCTACTTCGTGATGATTGCGGTCATGGTCATCTTCCGTCGGCAGTGGATGGACCGGGAGAGGCTGGCGTTTCCCGTCACGCATCTGCCGCTGGAGATGGTGAACGAACAGGAGCCGCTGTTGCGCAAGCATCTCTTCTGGATAGGGTTTGCCCTGCCTTTTGTGGTCGGTAGTCTCATCGCGCTGCACAACTATGCGCCCACTGTGCCCGCGCCCCGTCTCCATGTCGCCGTACCCCTGTTCCGAGAGACGGTCAACTGGAGCCTGCGCTTCAGCTTCCCCATGCTGGGCTTCTTCTACCTCGCCAATCTGGACGCCCTGTTCAGCCTGTGGTTTTTCAACCTGCTATTCATGGTAGTGCGCGGTTACCTGAACATCTATGGGGTGGAGATACGCGAGGACCTGGGCGGCGCATACGGTACGCCTTACATTCCCTACAAATATCTGGGCATGGGCGCGATGCTGATGCTGGTCGCGACCAGCCTGTGGGCGGCGCGCGCGCATCTATTCGATGTGGTGCGCCGAGCAGTGGGCAGGGGCAAGGGAGTGGATGACCGCGACGAGGTGTTGAGCTATCCCGTTGCCTTCTGGGGCACGGTGCTGGGTCTGCTGGCGATGAGCCTGTGGCTGTGGTGGTCGGGCATGCCCTACTGGGCGACGTGGTTGTATCTGCTATTCATGATGGTGCTCTTTTTGGGCTTGACGCGCGTGGTGGTGGAGACGGGATTGGCGGAGGCAGTCGCGGCGATGATTGCGCCCGTGTTCACAGTGGCGGGCTTCGGCAGTGCCCCGTTTGGACCGCGCGGGCTGACGGCGCTCGGGTTGACGTGGGTCTACTCCGCCGACATCCGCACGACGGTGATGGCGTCGAGCATTCATGGGTTACGCCTTGCGGAGCGCACGGGGGTGGGTTCCCGCAAGCTGTTCTGGGCGATGGTGCTGGCGATTGTGGTGAGCCTCGTCGCCTCAGTGTGGATGACGCTGGAGCTCGCCTACCGCTACGGTGGGGTGAACCTGAACAGCTGGTTCTTCATCGCGGGACCGCAGTTCCCCTACAAATGGGTGGAGGGCAAGATGAACAACCCTTCCGCTCCCAGCGTCACGGGGTGGTTGCTGACGGGTTTCGGCGCGGCGGTGATGGGCTTCCTCAGCGCGATGCGTCAGCGGTTCGTCGGCTGGCCGTTCCACCCTGTGGGCTTCTGTGTGGGCAGCACGTGGATTATGGACGAAATCTGGCTCACCTGTTTCATCGCGTGGCTGCTGAAGTGGCTTATCCTGCGCTTCGGTGGGCTGCGCTGGTTCCGCCTCTCCCTGCCCTTCTTCCTCGGACTCATCGTGGGGCAATACACCTGCAACGGCTTCTGGCTGGTGGTGGACTACTTTAGCGGCGCCCGCGGCAACCAGATATTCTGGATATAGCGTGTTGGTATAATGTTGTTGGAGGTGAGAGCATCCCATGCCCATCTACGAGTACCGATGCAATGCCTGCCGCAAGCGGTTCAGCGTGTTGGTAGGAGTGATTGCTGAGGACGATCCTTTGCAGTGTCCCCGTTGTGGAGGTACGGAGGTAACGCGCCTCATTTCTCGTTTCGCTCGCCTGCGCAATGAGGATGACCTGATTGACGATATGCTGGACCCGGACAAGATTGGCGACCCCGAAGACCCGAAGACCATGCGCCGCTGGGTGAAAGAGATGGGCAAGGAGCTAGGTGAGGATTTCAGCGACGAGTTCGAGGAGATTCTTGCTGAAGAGGAGAGAAAGGGGACGGGCAAGGCGGAAGACGAAGAAGGTGGCTCCGATGACCAGCTCTAAGCCTGTTCCACGAGTACGCGCACGTCCCCCACGCGGCGCGTTAGGCGAACGCTGTCGAAGTACTCCAGGAGGGGCACGACGAACTTGCGACTGGAGCCTGTCAGGTCTCGGAACTCGCCTACGCT
>JANWXG010000077.1 GCA_025057335.1 bacterium
CAGGCATCCCAAATGACAGAGAGCCTGATTGTCCTGCTGAGCCGAAGGCGAAGCATCTCCGAGAGACCCTTCGCTACGCTCAGGGTGACAAGAGTCGTTCAGAACGACACGGGCGCACTACGATACGCTACGACGAACCAACACGTTCGTAGTGCGGGCTTTAGCCCGCATCAGCGCACTGCAGCGTGTTACGACAAACGACATCCTGGCTTGTTACGCTGGCTTCAGCCTGCGCCACAAGTGGTGAAAACGCTGAGGGAGAGGAAAACGATGGAAACCACGACGACCGACTTGAAAATTGTCAGCAGCGAGGACAAGAAGGAGTTGCAGGCGCGTCTCGCTCGCATTGAGGGGCAGATTCGCGCCATCCGCGAGATGATTGAGCGCGAGGAGAGCTGTGAGCTGGTCGCCCAGCAGCTGGCGGCGGCGCGTGAGGCGTTGAACAAGGCGTTCGCTCACCTCGTTGCCCGCACCATCGAGCGTAACTGCCTGCAGGGAGCGATGAGTACTCCCGAAGCACAGACCAAACTGCTGTCGCTCGTGCGGATACTCACGCGCTATTCGTGAGGTATACTGGAAACGGGGTGATCACTTTGGAAAGAACCTACGAGGTGGTGGGTACCACCGAGGACGGCGTGACGATTGTGCTGGAGACGCCGCTTCCCGTGCGAGGGCGGGTAAGGATAAAAGTAGAACCGGCGCACAAAGCGGCGGTAGAGGCATCTGCAGACCTGTGGAGCTTCCTCGAGGAGATACACGCTCGCCAGCGAGCCAGGGGACATGTGCCTCCCTCTCCAGAGGAAGTAGAAGCACGCCTGCAGGAGCTCCGGGCGGAGTGGCGCGATGAGACGCATCTACCTAGATAGCGCGCCTGTTATCTACTTGGTGGAGCAGGTATCTCCTTTCTATACCCGTCTGCAGAGCCTCCTCGACGGTTCAGACCTGCTCGTCCTCAGTGACCTCACGCGATTGGAATGTCGGGTTCTGCCGATGCGTCGTGGAGACACGCAGTTGCTCGCCGACTACGATTCCTTCTTCACCACGCGCGTGAGCGAGGTGGTTCCACTCGAAGCGGCGGTCATCGACAGGGCAACTGAGATCCGTGCCTACTATAGTTTTGGCGTCGCCGACTCCATCCACCTTGCGGCGGCGATGGCAGCGCGATGCGACCTCTTCCTGACCAACGATGTGCGTCTGGCAGGTTTTGAGGGGATACAGGTGGTAACGGTGTCATCGGGCTAGCGTGAGGCGTTTCTCCTTTCTGTCTCTCTGCAGGAACCTTCTGCCGTGAGTGCGTAGTAGAGTATACACATCCCAACGGAGGAGCGAAAATGTCCGAACGCAAAATCGGCTACGACGATACCCCGTTTCTGCCCGGCACGCCGTGGCGTGTGCATGACGGCAACCGTCCCCAGCCGCGCGTGGTCACCCCCGGCACGTGCAGCACGCAGGAGAAACCCGGCGAGCCCCCCTCCGACGCCATCATCCTCTTTGACGGCACGAGCCTGAGCGGCTGGGAGTCGGTCAACGGCGGGGAAGCGCGCTGGAAGGTAGAGAACGGTTACATGGAAGTGGTGCCCGGCACGGGCGACATCCAGACGAAGGAGCACTTTGGAGACTGCCAGTTGCATTTAGAATGGGCGGCGCCCGAGGTAGTGAAAGGTGAGGGACAGGGACGTGGCAACAGCGGCGTGTTCCTGATGGGACGATACGAGATTCAGGTGCTGGACTGCTATGATAACATCACCTATCCCGACGGTACCACCGCTGCCATCTACGGACAGTATCCGCCGCTGGTGAACGCCTGCCGAAAGCCGGGCGAGTGGCAGACCTACGACATCATCTGGCTCGCCCCGCGCTTCGATGGGGAGAATCTGGTGCGTCCCGCGATCGTCACCGTGCTGCATAACGGCGTGGTAGTACACCACGCCACCGAACTGATGGGCGCGACACAGCATCGCATCCTGCCGTCTTACACCCCCCATCCGCCCGTTGGTCCGCTGCGCCTGCAGGATCACGGTGACCTGGTGCGCTACCGCAACATCTGGTATCGCCCGCTGAAGGGGTATGACGAGGGGTAACGAAGGGATAGCCGTTGAACTGGATGTATTCGTTAACGTGCGAAACCCATCGCCCTGCGCAAACTGCGCAGGGCGCGCTCTTTATACACGCACACAGTGGACAGCGCCACTCCTAGCGTTTCGGCAATGGCGCGCTCGCTCATCCCGTCCCAGAAAGCCATCACCACTACCTGTCGCTCGCGGGCGGTGAGGCTGTTCAGCGCACGCCTAACATCTTCCGAAAGACAGAGCTGCTCCACGAACTCGCTCGACTGCGGGTCAGGGGGGTCTAACGGTTGGGCATCTGGCTCGTCGTCTTCGGGGGTGATGGCTCCGAGCGGGATGCATTGCGAGGCAAACCTCCACTCCCTGCGATAGTGCGTGAGCAGAGCGGACAGCGTGCGTTGCAGCAGGAAGGGCTGAAGGGGGATTCCACGCGCGGGGTCGTATTCACCCCCTGCCTGCAGGGCGGCAAGGTAGGCGACGCCAACCAGCTCCTCCCGCCACTGGCTAGAGTTCCAGTGGCACAGAGTTTGCCACTGATAGGCTTTACGGAGCGCGCTCCGGACTACCTCATGCACTATCGCCATGTCCAACCTGCTTCTTCCCCTTCTCAGCAAGAAGCGGGCGACAGACGTCGCCCGCCTGCTTCAATGCCTATGGGCAGACCGCCGCTATTGGGTAACAGCATGGATGACCGTCTACTTCCAGACAATTGACGACTTCTTGACAGCATCGGAGGATTGGCAATCTCTTAGAGGCGGGTAACAACTTCGTCACGCTAACGGGATGGATGCTGCTGGCGGGCTCTGGCGGTGGTACGCGGTCAATGGGTACTGAAAAGACACACTCCCACATCGGGCGCCTGCAGGGTTTTATCTGCCAGCGTGGTTGTAAGGGATTTAAAAAAACATCCCCAATCGAACTCGCAGCAGTCCTGGTCTCGCCAACCTGCCCAGCGCACCTCTGCACAGTCTCCCAGTGGAGGGCACATATCCTCGCATGCGTCACCGTTGATTTGCGGACGGAGACTGTTTGTGACGAAGTCACCTGCCTGACGTGCGTTCGTGGATATCACCAAAAGCGCGAACCCCGCAATGACCAGCCAGGCAGTAAACAGCAAAGAGCGAGCTACTTTCCTCACCTCCTATCCCTTGTGTTGCTCGGATGAGGACATAACTGATCCAGCTTATCGGTATACGGTAGAAATGATGCTGGATCGACTGCCTTCACGTGTCCGTCGGCGAAACCGACGAGCGTATAGTGTGTCGAATGCCAGTCACAGTGGAACCACATTCGCTCCGCATCAGGTAGCGGTGCCCAGCCGCCTGGGCAATCCAGTTCATGCAGGAAGTAGAAGGGCGCATATGAGCTAAGTATCATATTCCGAGGTTTGCGGTCGAAAGTGTACGGGGTTAGTTCCCCTCGCGTAAAATCCGCTGGACAAAGCAGAATGGGCTTGATCTCGGGCTGCACCTTGTCCCATTCCGAATAGGCGATGTGAAAGGGCGGCGGACCTCCCCAGTTTTCATCGTAGAGTTTCAATGCAGTCACCAGCTGCCTCAGGTTGCTCATGCACGTGCCCCGATAGGCATACCGACGCCCTAACTGCACCACTCCCAATATCAGCGCCACCAGCACGGCGATAATCGCCAGCACCATCAGCATCTCCACCAGCGTGAAGGCGCGAACCGGTCTCATCTCAACTACCTCCGCATCCGCCGCACCCCTCCGCACAGCCACCAGAGGGACGAGTTATCGTTTTCAAACGCCACGCGGCGTCTACCTCGTACACGCGCGGTAACAGCACCGCGTTCCATTGCTGGTGCCACTTGCCGTCCGCGTCCCACACCACGATGAACTTTCCGCCTGAACTGCGCTGCAGTTTTTGTATGTGTTCCTGCTTGCCAACGCTAACCACTATCCACTTCGCACCGTTGTTGGCGGTTTCCTTCTGAAGCTATGCTATCACTCTGGAAAGGTTGCGCTCATGGACCATACCCACAAACACGACCTGTTGGCGCGCTGCCTGGGGCAGAGGGCGTTCAAGCAGGTCGTGCGTGATAGCGGGCATGGTCTGCCCAGGCCTGGGGGCGCGAGCCAGCAAGCGACGCATTTCTGCCTGTTGTTTTTGCAGGGAGCGTGCCCGTAAAGCCAACGCCACCTGTTGGGGAAGATGGGGGAAAATTGCCCAGCCGAGCAGGAGACAGCTTGCCAGAAAGAGGAGGCTTGCCGCTAGCAGCGAGGTGCTGGAGGGTGGATGGGCTTGCGTATTCATCGCGGGTCACCACTCTAGAGATTGCAGGCAGAGAGGCATTTGTACGACAGCCAGAAACAGCCAGAATTGCTTGTGAACTGTTCAGTTCAGATAAACGTTATGACGAAGCGCGTTCCTCGACAGGGCAACTGAGAGCCGTGCCTACTATAGTTTTGGCGTCGCCGACTCCATCCACCTCGACGCAGCACTGGCAGCACGATGCGACCTCTTCGTGACCAACGACACGCGCCTATTGGGTTTTCAGGGGATACAGATGGTAACGGTATCATCAGGTTGAAGGGGAGTGCTACGTCGAAGTGTCACTCATGGGCGAGAGCTGTCTCTCTAGGCGCAGCAAAGAGCCTCCCCGACACTCCGCCTCCGCTCAGCGGGGCTTCGGAGAGGGCGCACTCCCTTCTAGACGCCAGACCAGCAGGCTCAGCATGCCCGCGAGCACCACGAAGCTCACCTCTACGACGCCACCAGAGCCCCACCGCAGAAACCAGTTTGCCCCACCAGCCGACAAGAGCACAGGGGGTAGAAACTTCACCCAGGTGAGCGCTGTCTGTACCCACAGCGTCCATAACCACCACGTTCTAGCAGGAGCTTCACGTCGATACCACAGCGAGCACAGGTACGCGGTGACAAACAGGAAGACCACCATGCCCACGAAGCCCCAGTAGTAGGCGAAAAGCGCCTTCTCTCTGGCTAAGTAGCGTACGGTGTCGGTGGCAGAAACCAGCGTCACTGCCACACCCGTGCCGAACGGCGCCCAGCCTGTACCCGCCAGGCTGCCCAGAAGACCTACCAGCATCCAGACGAAGGGCAGGTTCGCCCATCCCTCCGCCCAGCTAACCTCCAGTTCTACCGCAAGTGTCGGGACCAACCATAGCAGAATGGTAAGGTCATCCCAGGGGCGATTCCATGCCGTGATGCGAGGTGGCGGAGTAGCCGCAAGACCTGTTAGTTTCCAGCCAACGCCTAGCGCTGCCCCTGCCACAAAGCCGAAGGTCATCTCCATCACTTTCCACCAGTCTATCCATTTGTCTATCTCCTCGCCGAAGGGTTTCCGGTGCATTCCCCATGCCTGCAGCACCTCTCCGAAGCTGAAGCCGACCGCTCCGCCCAGAACGCCCCACAGCGCCATCGCCACTGCCTGCCAGTGCTTCTTGAACACGCCGGTGTACACCATCAAACCGATAAGCGCAAACCACAGACCGCCCCACCACTCTACACGCGGTTTGGAAGACGTAGGGTCGGAGAAGTAGATGAGGGGCAACTGCTCTGGAGGATGGTGTGGGCGGTTCAGTAGCTGCACGCCGACGACGCCCAGCACGAGCATGCCTGCTACCATTGCCGCCATCTCGCGGGGGCGGTAACGGTCGCTGGCAGCAATTGCCAGAAACACACCCGTCAGCCCTATCCATACTCCGCCTTTTACTGCCAGCCCCAGCAACCCCCACCAGTAGGTAGGCGGGGGGTACTGACCATCCGTGACATTTTGAACCAGCCCGACCGTTTGCCCGTAAGTCATCATCCCGCCCAGCGAGCAGGCAAAGGTCGCCACTGCTGCTAGGCGCACAGCGTCCCTGCCCCTCCACCCCGCCAGCATCGCCAGTGCCAGACCGACCATCGCCCCGGGCACCATCGCGCCCGTTTCGCCCCCAAACTGCCCACGAATGCCCCACCCCAGACACATGGACAGAGCGGGGAATAGTATGAAAAAAGCGTTCATGTGTCCTTCCTTGATACAAAAACATCCTCATGCTGCGTTGCGTTCCCCGCTATGCCAGCCCAATCGCTTCGTCTAGGTCGCGCTGGTAGTTGGCGATGGCTCCCGCCTCGACGTCCGCTACCGCGACGGTGCTCCCGTTGAGCCAGCTGGACTCGTATACCGCCATACAGACCGCTTCGTCTTTGTAGCCTTCCACGCCAGTAATCTCTACCTGCGCTTTGCCCTGTACCGCCTGTATAAACTCCCACAGCTCGGTCGCGATGGTATCGGTGACGCCATGCGGGAACATCTGCTCCCAGCCGTCTTCACCAATCGCTTTGCGGAAACGAGCAACCAGCTCCTGCAGACTCTCCTCACGTCCTGAGCGCGTCTTTAGTCCCTCTCGGAAATCGATGGAGCCATGCTCACCGTATAGGATACGCTGGCTGAAGCCCTTGCCCGGCGCAGCGGAGACGGAAGTCCATTGCCCCATCGCGCTGTTTTCAAAGGTGAGGGTCGCCATCACGGTATCCTCCACGTCGACGGGGATGGGGTCTTCGAGTGTCTCGGGCTTGCCGTAGCGGTAAGGATGGAAGGCATGGGAGCGCGCAGCAACAGTGTCTATCTCGCCGACGTGGTAGCGGAACAGGTCAGCGAAGTGCACGCCGCCGTCCAGCACCCATCCGCCGCCCGCGTCCATGCGATGTTCACGCCACGTCCAGTACCAGAGCCTTTCGCCCACATCCAGCCAGAAAATCATGCGCACCTCGCCAATATCGCCCTGCCGCACTGCCCAATGGATGGCGCGGTGTTCTGGTGCCCGCCGATAGTTCTCTGCCACCTGAAACACAGTGCCCGCTTTCTCCGCCGCCGCCAGCATCTTGCGCCCCGCCTTGAGCGTCAGCGCCAGTGGTTTCTCGATGGTCACGTGTTTGCCTGCCTCGAAACAGGGGATAGCGAGGGTGTGGTGGTTACGGTGCACGGAGCAGATATCTACGGCGTCCAGGTTCCTCTCCGCTTCCAGCATCTCTTCCAGTTGCTGGTAGGGGGTAGGGCGTCTGCCTTGGAATTCCGCCAGCTGGTCTGCCATCCGTTCTGCCCGAGAACGGTCGATATCTACAGTCGCGATGACTTCAAAATCGCGAAGACCAGCCTCCCACAGCTTCTTCAGCCCCTCGCGGTGTGCGCCCGCGATGCCTCCGCAACCGACAATCGCCAGGGTTACCCTCTCCAGCATGTGGCTCCTCCTTCAGGTTACTGTGTTTAGCGTGAGGCGAACGAAGACTCAGAGAGGTCGCCTGCTTTTGGGAGTATTCGATGCGGATAGAGGTCTCCCCTTCGCGAAACGGAGGTCCCGCGAAGGCGTTCGGTGATTCAGGAGGACGAGGGCCCCCGTTACTGGAACTGGAACAGGCTATCGGGCAGCCCCTCGTTCACGCGCAGGTCGACATAGGTGGTTACCCCACCCAGCTTGCCAGCGGCGTTGTACACCTCCACGCGCGTGGGTACCCAAACGCCTGGTGCTGCTTCCACCGGGTTCTTGTAGTAGAAGGTCGCCATGAATTTGCCTTCCTGATTGTACCATTGGCGCTTGTACACCGTGCGCGTTTTAGCGTCCATCCACACGATGTGCTTAGAGGTATCATCGGAGTTCGCCCAAGTGAGTTCGAACACAGCGTATCGCGTACCGCCCTCGGTCTCAAAGCGCAAGAAACGCGCGTGGACAAGCTTCATAAACCCTGGTGTCAAGATACCGAAATCCATGAGCGACTGACGCTTGCCAGGAGCGTTGCTGATGTCGTCTGTGGTCTTGATGGGACCAGCGGAGACATGTTTGTAGTTCCCATTGATGATGTAGACCACGTTCACCACGCCAATTTTGCTCTCTAGGCGCATTCGCAGCGGCTCTTTGTAGCGCGCTGTCATCTGCTTGACGCGATACGAGTTAGCGAAATCACGGTTGATGCGTTCCAGCTCACGCTGGTTCGCCGCCTGCTGACGCACTGTGGCGCGCAGGTCTTGCAGACGAGTTTGTACGTAGTCGTTGATGTCCTGCGATTGCGCCACCGAAAGGCGGGCGCAGAAACACAGTATCGCTATCCACAACAGGCTGAAACTTCGCATTTTCCCCCCTCTCCGCAACTCAGCTCTTCTCTTCTACGTGTCATGAAGGGGACGAGGTTCCTGCGCAATGCTGGAGGGGGCTGCGAGAGCGCAGGATACCCTCTGCAGCCCCTTCCCGGAGGTATAAGACGAGGCACGTTCCACAGCCGTTACGACCAGAAACCGCTCTTTGCGCACTATTCATCCCCGACGAGCCCGAAATGTCTTAAGAGGATGCCGAAGTCGAGCAGATTGACCTCTCCATCCCCGTCGAAATCGGTTGTGGGCTCGAAACCCGGCTCCCCAGCAACCTTGCCAAAAACAGCTAGTAGCTTGCCGAAGTCTAGGAGGCTCACCTCATTATCTCCGTCTGCATCCCCGCCGCGCAACGACACGTTCAGCGTGCCACTAGAAGGTATCCTCACTGCACGCAGCACCCGGCGCAGTGAACGGTCTGCTTTGAAAGCCAGGTCCCACGTGCCCTCTGGCAAGGCTACCTGGAGGCTACCAGACTCGGTGGGGACAACATACTGTACTTCCAGTGATGATGTGTCGTTGGGATGGCGTATCTCCAGCTGCACCTGCACCTGCGAGTAGTCGCCAACGAAGTCAGTCAGGCTCACCTGGCAGCTGGTGTTCGCACGGGGCATGGCGGGAGGAATACCCACGCCCACAGTGACATCATCAAAGTAGAAGTCTACGGTATTGCTCGCGAGCCCGCGCAGGCGCACGGTGGTCGCGCCGTAGGCGGGGTTGCGTGGCTCGGATTTGGTCACGCCATCGAGGATGAACAGCACCTCGTTGGGCTTCCACAGCCAGATGGCAGCCTGATGCCAGCCTGGGGCGCGAGTAGTTCCTCCAAAGTTTGCCCATGTCAGCGCGCCGCCCCCCTGACTGGCAAAGGAATCAGGTGGGTAATATGCAGGGTCGGAGATGTCGCCTCGAACTTGGTAGGTATTCAGGTTCGCCCTGGGGTCGAAGCTCGCAGCGCCGAGTGAGAAGGATTCCACTTGCCCCGCTGTGACTCCAGCCCCCACATCCAGCAAGCCGTTCGTGTAGAACAGCAGCTCCACCCAGGCGTTCGCCTGTTTACCCCTCGATCCCGTATCGTAGAACCACCAGTTCACATAGGCTCCAACGCCTAGCGGGGCGCTGAGGTTGAGGAAATTGGCGCGGTGCGCACCCGCCGCCAACCACAGGCTTTGCGCCCCACGCGCTTTCGCATCCGCTGGCTGCGGCAGGTAGGGCGGCGGCGGAGAGTAAGGGGTTCGCACGTTGACGAGCTGCAAGTTGGGTGGAGCAATCTGCCCGTGCCACACGTTGCGCGTCAGCCATATCGGGTCGAACAGGTCGCTCGGATTGTCGTACTGCTCGAAATGCGACTGCCCTAGATACCTCTCGAAGTCGTCATAGAAGACTACCTGAGCAGAAGCGTAGCCCGTGACAAACGTGACGAGTATACAGAGAACAGTCCATATCCGCATGAGCAAACTCCTCTCCTTACATGATGGTTAAAACGTGCCATGATGCCATTCTGTTCGACTTGACCTTTTGGATGACGCACAGAATGTGTAATTGTCTTGTCGTTCTGAGACCTGAGTTCTTGTCAAGGAGAAGCACTTACGTGCTTCACTACGAGCTGAAGAGTTGACCGTGCGCACTTTCGTGCTCGTAGTAGCGCGTGTCAGTGCACCCCTGTCATTCTGAAGTCTACGTTGTTTGTCAAGGAGAAGCACTCACGTGCTTCACTACAAGCTAAACAGTTTGTCAGGCGCCGTGTTGGTAGTAGCGCACGTTAGTGCGCCTCTTGTCATTCTGAGCGAAGCGAAGAATCTCATCTCGCCTCCTGCCCTGGAGATGCTTCGGCTCAGGGGGACGGCTCGGCAGGAGCCTCGCCCTCCAGAGCGGGGCGAGGCTTACGCTCCGTCATGCGCCTGCGGATGCGACAGAGCGCATCCCTCCAGGCACTCTCTGGAGGGTC
>JANWXG010000078.1 GCA_025057335.1 bacterium
CGGGCAGCGACGGCTCCCCGACCTTCACCGTCCACGCGGGCAGCTGGCAGATACGCGACGGTGTGTACGAAGGCAAAAACTGCATCGAGGACGGATGGTTACCGCGCGGAGCAGCTATCGGTGACCAGACTTGGAAGGATTACACAGTGAAGCTGCGCTACCGTCTGCTGTCGCGCGGCTCCGACTGGCGTGACGGCTTCTGGTTGGGCTTGCGATGCGGCGAGCAGGCGTGTTACGCCCTGTTACTAACCAGTCGCGACGCGCAGCTGCACAAAGTGCCCGTCCAAGGCGGATATAACGGCGACCAGGAGCGCCTCGCTACTGCTCCCTTCAGCCCCGACAACGGCTGGCACGACCTGACGGTTCGCCTGCGCGGGGGCAGGATAGAGGTGGAACAGGACGGCAAGCTGCTGCTGCAATACACGGACTCGCAGCCGCTGCCCGCTGGCGGAGTAACCCTGTGCGCTCGCCGCTGGTCGGGCAGCACGGGGGAGACAGTAGTGCAGATTGCGCAGTTCGAGGTGGAGTAGAGGAGGGCTAAGGCAGTGGAGGGTAAGGCGTCTTCGGCGGGATTCTTCGCTGAAACGAAGGAGGCAGGGTGGGTGTAACCGCCCTGCCAAACCCTCAACACTCACGATGAACATCTTGCTGGCTGAAAACCCTCACAGAGCAAGGCCCCTCTCCCGTCTTCGTGATGGTGTGTCGTGCCTCCTCGGTAGAGCTTCTCAATACGCCAGTCCTCTATCGTATGAGCGCAACAGTCCAATCACCTTGCCGATGACGCGCGTCTCCTCGGGGCGCACCTCAATCGGCTCGTAAGCGGGATTGGCAGGAAGCAGACGCACCTTGCCGTTGTCATACTGGATGCGTTTCACGGTCGCTTCGTCACCGATGAGCACTGCCACGAGCTCGCCGTTTTCCGCCGTGCTCTGCGGTTTGATGATGACCAGATCGCGTGGCAAAATGTGCTCGCCAACCATCGAGTCACCCCGTACCCTTAGCAGAAACGCGCCTTCGATGTTATGCACCATCTCGCGGGGGACAGGGATAAGCGCTTCGATGTTTTGCGAAGCCAGAATGGGCGTGCCTGCAGCAATCGTTCCTACCAGAGGCAACATGACCACATCTGGAGAGCTTTCCAAGTGTTGGACAAAATCAGGATGCACTACTCGAATACTGCGGCTTTTATGCTCTCGCTCGATGTAACCCTTCCGCTGCAACGCATCCAGATGCACTGTTACCCCGCGTAGGCTGGAGATTCCAAACTGGTTGCCAATCTCGCGGATGGTAGGGGGATACCCGTTTTCCTTCGTGTAGTGCAGGATGAAGCGGAGTATCATTTCCTGTTTATGGGTGAGCCCTCGTGTCATTGGTTCTCCCTCCCTTGCAAATGCTATACGAATTATATACTACAATTGGTCTACTTGTCAAGTCACCTGCGTATAGCAAAACACCCACCGGCTCAGCGCAACCGTGCTGTTTGTAGTGCAGGCTTTAGCCTGCAAAGGTGCTTTGCTCACGCATCGAACGGCTTGGACGAAACCTCGCCTTCCAGAGCACGCGGGGGGCGCTCCCCATCATGTGCCTGCGGATGCGACGGAGCGCATCCCTCCAAGCTGTCTCTGGAGAGGCGCCCTCGTCATGCGCCTGCGGATGCGAGGGACCTCCCTCCAAGCCTTCTCTAGAGGGGAGCGCTCCGTTGCGACCACCGAGGTCCAGAGGCTCGGCGGGAGCACCGCCCTCCAGATGTTGGATTGGAGGGCGAACCTCCTGATGAGCCGAATAACATCCCTTCTGCCTCCTCCTTCGTGAGGAGGAGAACAACCTGTTTCCCTGGCAAAGAGACGCTCTGCCTGCTACAGCTTCTGGAATCCTACTCCACCATCTGGTAGGGGTTTTCCAGGATGCGCTTCAGTTCGCGCAGGAACTCGGCGGCGACCGCGCCATCTAGTGCTCGATGGTCTGCCGACAGAGTAACCTTCATGCGCTGGCGCACGGCAATGGTGTCATCTTCTAGCACAACGGGCTGCTTTTGCACCGCGCCGACCGCTAGGATGGCCACCGCTGGTGGGTTGATGATGGCGATGAAGTCATCGACCCCATACATGCCCAGGTTGGAGACGCTAAATGTGGCGCCGCTGTACTCTTCTGGCGTCAGCCGTCCCGCCCGTGCCTTCTCCACTAGTTGGCGTGTTTCGTGAGCAATCTGCCTCAGCGTCTTGCGCTCACAATGGCGCAATACGGGCACAATCAGTCCATCGGGCAGTGCGACAGCGATACCGATGTGAATTTCGCTACTTGGATAGATGCGCTCGTTCTGGTACAGGGCGTTCACCTGTGGGTAACGCGCCAAAGCCAGCGCGCACGCTTTAGTCACGAAGTCGTTCACCGAGAGCTTGGGCGCCTCCTCGGGTAGGGCAGCGTTCAACCGCTCACGCAGCGCCATCGCCTCGGTCATGTCGATGTCCATCGTGACGTAGAAGTGCGGTACGGTCTGCTTGGTGAGGGTGGTGCGCTCAGCAATAAGGCGACGCATTCGGCTGAGCGGTTCGCCTCCAGTTAAGGTAGGCGTCTCCGCGGGGGGCACTGTGGGACGGGGTGGTTCGGACACGGGGAGGCGTGCTGCGGCTTGGCGCGCGGCGAGGAATTGCTGCACGTCGCGTTCCACAATGCGTCCGCCCGGACCTGTTCCCTTGACCATTGCCAGGTCAATTCCTGCTTCCTGTGCGATACGCCGCGCCAGAGGCGAGGCTTTCACCCGCTCCTGCAACGGTGGCTCTTCCGCTTTCACCGTTTCCGTAGGAGGGGGGGCGGCGACAGGTGTCTCAGCGACCGCAGGTTGGGCGATTGCTGCCGCCTGCGGCTGCTCCCCTTCTCCCAGAATCTCTGCAATCACCGTGCCGACCGGTACGGTATCCCCCTCTTTCACCAAGATGTTGGCTAGCTTGCCTGAAGACTCTGCTGGCAGCTCTACACTCGCCTTATCGGTCTCAATCTCGGCGATGACTTCCCCCCTCTCAACCACATCGCCTTCCTTTTTCAACCAGCGCAAAAGAGTGCCTTCCGTCATGCCGTCGCCCATTTTGGGCATAATCACCTGTGCCATCCGTCCTCCTCCTCAAGCCAGTACACGCTTCACCGCACGGATGATGTCTTCTTCGCTAGGGAAAGCGGCGCGTTCCAGATTACGCGCGTAGGGAATGGGCACGTCCGCGCTAGCAACGCGCAGCACGGGCGCGTCGAGGTCATCGAAGGCAAACTCCTGGATGCGCGCCACCACCTCCGCGCCGAAGCCCACGTTGCGATGGTCTTCGTGCACCACCACCGCCCGATGGGTTTTGCGCACGGAGCGCAACACTGTCTCCATATCCAGCGGTTGCAACGAACGCAGGTCTACCACCTCGCACTCGATGCCCTCGGTCTCCGCCAGCCGCTCCGCCGCGTGTAGCGCTAGCAGCACGGGCTGCGAGTAAGCAATCAGGGTCACGTCTCGTCCTGGGCGCTTTATCTCCGCTTGCCCAAAGGGGATAGTGTAGTCTCCCTCAGGCACCTCGCCGCGCGTGGAGTAGAGTTTGGCATGTTCCATGAAGATGACGGGGTTGTCGTCGCGAATTGCCGTCTTCAACAGCCCCTTGGCATCGGCGGGGGTGGCAGGGGTGACCACCTTCAGTCCGGGGATATGCGCATACCAGGACTCGAGGCTATGTGAGTGCTGCGCTGACAGTTGTGCACCGCCTCCTGCGGGGCCGCGAAATACCACGGGCACCGCCATCTGCCCGCCGAACATGTACAGTATCTTCGCCGCATGGTTCACCAGCTGGTCAGCGGCGATGAGCGCAAAGCTGAAGGTCATGAACTCCGCGACAGGGCGCAACCCAATCATCGCCGCGCCGATAGCCATGCCCGCGATGCCCGATTCGGAGATGGGGGTATCCACGACGCGCATCTCCCCGAAGCGCTGCAGTAAACCTTCGGTCACGCGGAACGTGCCCTGATAACGTCCAATCTCCTCGCCTAGCAGGAACACATTCGGGTCGCGCTCCATCTCCTCAGTCAGCGCCTGCCGCAGCGCTTCACGATAGGTTAGTACCGCCACTCTGGCACCTCCATGTCGGTGTACACGTCGCGATACAATTCCTCCAGCGGGGGCTCGGGGCTGGCGTCGGCGTAAGCAACCGCCTCCAACGCCTGCTGTTTCGCCTCCGCATCCCACTCCAGCAGTTCACTCTCGGTTGCCAAGCCGTTCTCCAGCAGAAAGCGTGCAGCGCTGACGATGGGGTCGCGTTGGCGCCAGTACTCCACCTCCTCCTTGGTACGGTACAGCGCCTGGTTGGTGGGGTTATCTGCGATGCCATGCCCCTCGAAGCGATAGGTCAACACCTCCACGAAGAAAGGCTCGGGCGTCGTGCGCACGTGGTGGATAATCTCCTCCGCATGGCGATAGACCTCCAGTAGGTCCATGCCTTCGATCTGTCGGGTGGGCATGCCATATTGTCGGGCGCGCTCCGCTAGGTTGGGCACTGCAGAGGCGAAATCGATGGGCGTTGCCATCGCGTAGCGGTTGTTCTCGCAGATGAACACGACGGGTACCTTGTAAATCGCTGCCATGTTGAGCGCTTCATGTACGGGACCGATGTTCATCGCGCCATCGCCGAAGAAACACAGGCACACCTGGTCTCCCCCACGGTAGCGGATGCCATATCCCACCCCCACCGCGAGCGGAACCATCCCGCCGACGATGCCGTATCCGCCCAAAAAGCCACGCTCCACGTCTACCAGATGCATCGAACCCCCTTTGCCTTTGGCGACGCCCGTGTAGCGTCCGAACAGTTCCGCCATCACCCGACGGGGGTCGCTGCCTCGAGCGAGGGCGTGTCCGTGGTCGCGGTAGGAGCAAACCATGTAGTCGTCATCGCGCATGTGGGCGATAAAGCCCGTAGCGACCGCTTCTTGTCCGATATACACATGCATGTAGCCGCCCATCTTACCCTGTCGGTAGGCGGGGGCGCATTGCTCTTCGAAGTGGCGTATCAGCAGCATGGTGCGGTACAGTTCCACCAGACGTTGCGGTGTTAGAGATGATGGCAGCGCCTTCTGGACAGGTACCTCAGCTTTCACGATGCTTTCCTCCCTGAGTGGCTTCCTGCGCTGGATGTGCGCCAGCGCTGGGATAGCGTACGGCGAAAATCCCCCGTACGCACAGTCACGCGGCGAGCGCTGTGCTACGCGCGCCGCTTATCATATTGTGACACAAAAGCGCTAACTCCTGCAAGCAGAAGCGGCTCTCCCTCTGGAAGGAGCAGGCGCCGCGCACCGCTAATAGGGGGTACAGCGCCTCCACCACACCTGTCAACATGCAAGATATGAAACCACCACTCACCGTTTGGACGGCGCCTGCGCTAGGGGGCAAAACACGGCGCTGTGTCGCCACCTGCCTGCAAGAGGGAGAGCGTGTTCGTCTCGTGCTGCCTTCCGACCTGCAGGCTCAGATGGCGCGCTCTATCCTCCTCGCCGAGGGGATGTCTGCTACTGCCGCCGAGCAGGTGGTGTGTAGCTTGTACGCTTTTGCCTTGCAGATTGCCTCTGCTTGGGAGGAGGTACGCATTGTACCCAACCATCTACGGCGTTGGCTCCTGTATCGAGCAGTGCAGGAGGTAGCAAAGCAAAGCGCGCTCGTGGCACGGGCTGCCTCGCGAGAGGGCGTTCTTACTCTGCTCACGCGCTGGGTGCGCGAGATGGTGCGCGAGGGGATAGCGCCACCACAGTTGCAAGAGCTGGCTCTACACTCTCCAGAACAGGAAAAGGTTGCTGCGCTCGCACAGATACTACGCCACTACCTCCAGCTGCTTGCAGCGCGCGGCTGGCACGAGGAGGAGGAGGTCTATTCACTCGCGACGCAAGCCATACGTGCACAGCTTTCTCGGATTGCCCTACCTCGCTGGGTGCTGATAGACGGCTTCATACGCTTTTCCCGGCGGGAGACGGAGTTCCTGCGCGCTCTAGCGGAGGCGGGGTGCCAGCTGACGGTGACTCTCTGCTGGGAGGAGGGAAGGGAAGGGGTATTTGCGAGCACGACTGCTACCTTGCGCTGGCTCGCACAACATTTCGAGGTAC
Source organism: bacterium (assembly GCA_025057335.1). Taxonomy (GTDB): domain Bacteria; phylum Armatimonadota; class HRBIN16; order HRBIN16; family HRBIN16; genus HRBIN16. Next base: position 6,115 of record JANWXG010000078.1, read on the forward strand.
ATCATCAGACGGTGACGACGGAACCTCCGGGGCACGTTTCTGCCACCATTGCCCACATCGCCGCTCACCTGTTCAGCTCGAACCCTTCTCCGCCTGTCTGTGGGCAAGACGCCCCTGCCGTGGAGATATGGGAGGCGCCCCACCTACTGGCGGAGGCGGAGATGGTCGCCCGCGAGATTGTACGGCAACACCGCCAAGGCGTAGCATGGGGTGAGATGGCAGTGCTCTGTCGGGACATCTCGTCCGTGCTGCCCGTTTTGGAAAGCGTCTTCGAGCGGTTCGGCGTTCCCACCCAGAGCTTCGAAAGAAAAACCTTAGGAGAGCACCCGCTGGTGCGCACGCTTGCTGGACTACTGCATTTACACGAGAACGATTACCCACGAGAAGGTGTGCTACAGTGGCTCAAAGGCGGTTACCTCCCTGTGGACATCTTCGAGGCAGACCGTTTCCGTAGCGCAGCGGTACGGCGGGGCGTGCGAGCCGGCGCCGCAAACTGGCTGAAGCTGGCTGAGCGCATGGAGCGAGAAGGTAACCCGGTTGCCCCGCTGTTGCGTACGCTGGTGGAGAGCACGCAGGCGCTCGCGCAGGCGACAGAGCCGCTCCAGTGGTTCGCGGCGCTACAAGCGACGCTGCAGGCGACACACTTCGGGATTGCTCTGCACGATGAGAGCGAGCAGGAAGTGCTCTCAGACGCAATGGAGGTTGCCCACCAAGTGCTTGCTCTACTGGCTCAGGACGAAGCAGGCACACCCGCCGACTGGGCGCAAGCGGTGGAGCAGGCATGGAAGGCGACCCCCCAGCGCCGGGGAGCGGCGCCTCGCAACGCAGTATGGCTGCTAGAGGCGGAGGGGTGCCGCCCTCTACATCCTCGCCTTGCCTTCCTCATGGGCATGCAAGAGGGGCGTTTCCCCCGACGCCTCACGGAGGACGCCCTCCTGCGCGATGCAGACCGAAAGTGGCTCAACGCGCATGTCGGAACCTCTCTTCCGTTGAGCATCGAGGATGCCCAGGTGGAACGGCTCGTATTCTATCAGGCGGCGACCTGTGCATCGCAGCGAGTAGTGTTTACCTACTCTCGCACGGAAGGTGACCACGACGTGCCGCCGTCTTACTACCTTCGCGCGCTGCGCGAGCTGTTCTCGCCCGAAGGAGTGCTGCAACACAGCGTACGCCTCAGTGAGGTGACCGTTCCTCTCGCCCACACGCTGGACGAGCAGGATGCCGAGCGTACGTTGGTGGACTCGCTGTTCGACGTAACCCCCCACACCCGCCGCGTGTTGAGCGAGGCAGAACGGGAGCAAGCTGCCCGCGCAATATATTGCTGGTTGACAGAGCGACCAGAGCGGTGTCGCCTATGGTGGCGTTGGCGATACATTCCTGCCTTCCCCCGCCTATCTACTGCGTTGCCTGATGGGCACACTCGCCCTTACTCAGCCACAGAACTGGAAGACCTGCAGAGGTGTCCGTTTCGACATTTCGTGCGTTGGGAACTCCGGTTACGCCCAGAGAAGGCGCATTACGCTACAGAGCAAGGACGCTGGCTACATGCCGTGTTACAGCGCCGTCAAAACTCCGAACAGCCGTTGCACGACCTGATTCACGAGGTGACGGAACGGTATCCCGTAGACCGCCCTACCGGCGAGCGATACCTGCTGCAACAGCAACTGGAGGAGATGGTGCATTCGGTGCTGCACCGTGAAGCGCAGTTATACGCTGCCTTCGGCTTGCAGGTGCTATGGACCGAAGCCACTTTCGGGGAAGCCAGCGAGGATGAAGAGCAGGCGCTAGGCGAGGTAGCTACTCCGCTGCGTCTCACCCTTCCCGATGGACGGCGGATGTGGATTCGTGGAAGGATAGACCGCGTGGAATACTGTCCCCAAACAGGCGCAACGGTACTGGTGGAGTACAAGCGCGACCTTCCCAATGGGTGGTGGCAGCGAGTGCAGCAAGGCGAGGACCTGCAGATTGTGTTGTATGTCGCTGCGTTGAGACAGGTCTGGAAACGAGCGCCCGCAGCCGTAGCGCTAGATAGCGCGCTGGAGGGAAAACGATATCGCATCGTGTTTACCGACCTCGCCCCGTCCGAGCTCTTGCAGCGGCTGAGTCGGCTACCGCAGGAAGACTACTCTGTAGTGCAGCATATGCAGGGTCAACGGTGGAGAATCATCGAACGCAGGGCGGTCGAGCGAATCAGCGAACTGCTCCGACGACGTCAGTCAGGCGATATTCGTCCTCTACCAGGAGACCACTGCAGTCTATGCGAGTATGGTGGACTCTGTCGCACTGTGCAAGGAGCTGGAACCCCTCTACACGACGGGGAGCCATATCCTGCGGAAAGCGGATGGTGAAAATGACGGGCTTCTTATGGAACAATCCCTGTGAGAACCCTCCTCCCGCGAACACTTTCTGGTTTTACTCTGGTGTCCGCCGCTCAGCGGCGTTGTAATAGGCACAGGCAGGATGCCTGTGCCATTTGCTTTCGCACGGTATCGACGGCTCCCGGGGCAACCTCCAGGGGGATGAAACAGGAGTGCGAATGTCCGATTAGGGCGTGTTCTGCGGAGCAGGGAAGGGGCTTTGCCCTCCACCAAAGAAGGTGTAGTAGCCCTCTCCGCGTGCGACGCGCTGTGCGTACAGACACACCTCGCGCAGATGGTAGTCGCCCCACATCGTCGCCTCGCCGCAGGGGATTCGCCTGCCCTGAGGCACATGGTCCCAGCCGTTGGGACGGTGGTACACGCTGTGCAACAGTAACCCCTGGTGTGCTTCGTCGGTGCTCAGGTACGGCTCCTCCAGCAGGCGCCGTAGCACGGTCAACCCCGCCTGCCAGTAGCGGGTGCCCTCTTCGCCGTGTGTGCGCAGCCAGCGTCCTAACCGCAGCAGACCTTGCGCGGCGATTGCTGCGGCGGAGCTGTCCACAGGCTCGCAGTCGTTGAAGGGGTCAGCAGGACGGTGGAGATAGTCGCCCAGGTCGCGCAAGTGCGGTGCCCCTGTATCCCAGTAGGGGATGCCGTCGGTAGGAGTGTTCTCGATGTAGAAGTCGCAGGTCGCCCTCGCTGCCCGAAGCATCCACTCCTGCACTGTCTCGCGCCCGCCGAAGGGGGCAAGCTCCGCCTCGTCCAGCGTGTCCAGAAACTCCAGCTGCTCTGCGAAGCCCAGCATTACCCACGCCAGCCCGCGCGTCCACGTGCTAAAGGGCGAGTATCCCTGCTGGGTAGAGGGGCAACGGTAGGTGCCGTCTTTGGGGTTGAACAGGCTCTCATGTGCCACGCGCCCGCGCACGTCGTAAAGGTCGCGCCCCTCGCCGTAGTAGACGGTGTAACGGGCGGTAGTGCGGGCGTGCAGGAGAAGGCGCTCCAACAGGGAAACGGGGCGGTCGCCCTCCTCCTTCAGCACATGCCCCAGCCGATGCGCCAGCGCCAGCGCGCGCAGGGTACGCATGGTATCGGCAAACAGCGAGTGGGGCCCGTTGAACGAGTAGATGTATCCCCCGCCGTCGGCGGTGCGCGCCCATCGGCTCGCCTGTACCGCCCCACTGCAGCGTAGCGCCAGCTCGCACAGGCGCTGCTCGCTCTCATCATGGGGGAGGCGTCCCTCCCGCATCATCCGCCACAGGTTGCCGTAGGTGCTGACCACGTTGAAGCCGTGGTCATGCACTCCTGTATGCGTGATGTGGACAGGGATGTGTCGGTAGGTACCGTCCCGTCCAATCTGCAGGAACCGCTCGTCGCCTGTCGCATCGTACTGCAGCAGAGCGGAGCCGAACTGAAAGCCATGCGTCCAGTCTGTCCACGCGCGGCTGGTGTAGACACCCCGCACCGTGCACACAGGAGCGCCCGCTTCAGGCGTCCACGTCTGCTCTAGGGCGAGTATCTTCGCCGCTGACAGCTGCCACATCCGCCCGATAGCGGGCAGCAGGTCGGAAGAGGTCAAGTT
>JANWXG010000079.1 GCA_025057335.1 bacterium
CCTCGACCGGGCGCTGCGCAAAGCGGCACGTGTGTGAACAAGCGTAGGTTCGGAGTGCGCTATCTTCTGGAGGGTCACGCTCCGTCGTGACCCTCTGGACGCAACAGAGTGCGTCTTTCCAATTGGGGGAACGATTTCTGGAGGGTCACGCTCCGTCGTGACCCTCTGGACGCAACAGAGTGCGTCCCTCCAAACGAGTTGCGGACACGACGGAGCGCGTCCCGCCAAGGGGTAAACTTGTGGACGCAACAGAGTGCGTCCCTCCAAACGAGTTGCGGACGCGACGGAGCGCGTCCCTCCAGGGGCAAACGCCTGCGGGGGAGCGAGAAATCACGCCAGGCAACGCAATCGCAGCAGACGATTGCACGCGCTCCGATGTAACCGCCTCCGCGCGTCACGCCTCCAGCACGCGGGCATAACGTTCTATCATCTGGCGCAGGTCGAAGTGTGACTCAGCATGCTGGCGGGCGCGCACACCCATGCGCTGACGCTCGTCGGGATGCAACAAGAGATACAGGATGCGCTCGGCAAGGGCTTGCTCGTCCTCCGGGGGCACTACGAAGCCCGTTTCGCCGTCCAGCACTATTTCGCGCACCGCGCCCACGTCGGTGCTTACCGCAGGCACCCCGCAGGCGGCAGCTTCAATGAGCGTCATAGGTAGCACCTCGGTATCCGAGGTCAACACAGCGACATGGAGGCTGCGCCACACGGCGGGAATGTCCTGCAAGGCACCCGTGAAGGTGATACGGGTGTTGCAACTCATCTGATGGCTGAACGCCTGCAGCTCGTGGCGCAGTTCCCCATCCCCAACCACGAAGGCGTGGGCTTCAGGCAAAGCGTTCAACACCCGCTGTGCAACACGCAGAAAACGGAACAGGTTTTTCTCTGGGCGCAGCCCCGCAACAATCCCGAAACTAGGATGGTGAGGAGAAAGACCCCACTCTACACGGTAATGATGTCCCTGCGGAGTGAACCGCTGCAGGTCCACACCGTTAGGAATGACCACTATCTCGCGCGCTCGCCATCCCTCCCGCTCTACCAGAAAGCGACAGTGCGTCTCTGCCAGCGCGATCAGCGTGTCTGTGACGGATGAGGCGAGGCGCCGAGCGACCTTCATCTCGCGCGTGCGCTTGACCTTACCGAAGGAATGCACTGCGACGACCAGCTTGCGCACTAGGCTCAACCGCTTCGCGATCACCGCGTACAGCACGGCATAGGGCGAATCTACTGTTAGCAGCACGTCGGGGCGAAGCTGCCGTAGTAGGCGCAGGAAGCGTGGCAGCACACGCCAGTCCGTGCGCGAACGCCCCTGTAGCGCCACAAACGGCAAGCCTGATGCCTGTATCTGCTCGCCGATGACACCGGGTTGGTACAGCGCACACACCTGCAGGTCGAAGCGCGAACGGAGCTGCTGGGCGAGAAGTTGCAGAACGCGTTCCGCTCCTCCTACAGCGTAAGTCGCATGCAGTATCAGCACTCGACGAAGAACTTGTGACGAGCCTTGAGACATGACTTCTCTCTTCACAGCGTCACTGTCTGCTCTTGCAGCGTCAGCGCAGGCGTCTCAGGCAGCCAACGCACGGACGGGTCGTCCTCGACGTTTCGAACCGTCAGGCGATAGCGTAAAGCGGCGTGCATCGGGTCGGTATGCAACCTCACAAGATTGCCGTCTACCTCCACTCGTTGCACTTGCAGCGGCGGGTGGAAGGCGTAGTGGCTCTTCTCCCTTGCGCTCTGGGCATTGAGTCTCTTACTGAACACCAGCAACACCCCACTCCTCTCGATGCGTTCTGTTCTGAGTACGCGAGGTGGTTCAGTGTACATGTACATGCCCAGGCTGTATTCGTAAAGCGTGCTGCCTCGTGACCCAACGCGCCGACAGGCCTCCCGGAAAGCGTGTATCCACTGCCATGAGCGCCGATTCTGCGGCTGGGAGCCGATGTCTGCCTGAATCATTATTGGCAGGTTCGGGCGAACGGCGCGCGCTGCTTGCACGAACGGCTGATATGCGCGCACGTAGTCGGGCGGGAGTGCCTCTTTCATCCAGTCTGGCCAATGGGTTTGCAGGCAGATAGCGTCGGGACGCACCTGCCGAGCGACCTCTGCTACGTCTTGACCATGCACTTCTCGCACGAGGCGAACAGGGTTGGGCGCCTCCACAGCGAGTATCCACACCGCGACGGCAACACGCGGATGCACCTGACGGATGCCCCCCTCACCGTGTATCAGCTCCTGCAGAAACTCGAGGTGGCTTTGAACACGAAACTCCACCCACTTCATGTAGAGCTCTGGCTGTCTGCGCCAGAAACGGGGGCTCGCCTCCTCGCCGAACTCTGGGGGCGGTTCAGAATATCTCTCCTCAAACAGCGCACGACACCGCTTGCACAGGCAGGCGTACGCTGGGGCGTTGGGACCGGGATACTCGGGCCAGAAAGGCTCCATGAGGTGCACGCCGTCAAAGGGATGGCTCCGTAGCACCTGCGTTATCTGCTTCTTCTTCCAGTAGCGGTATCCGGGATGGTTCAGGCACAGGCGTGTGTAGCCATCCTGTACGGGCAGACGGGTGACCATGCGCCATTCTCGCCAACCCTCTGGCAAGTCATGTGTGTCGTAGGTACCGTTGCAGAAGGTAGCGTAGTCGACGTGTATCTTGCGCTGGCGCAGGGCGTGGAGTAACGCAGTGGGCAGTCGGCTGTCGCGCGTGATGACCAGCTGCACGCCGTTGAAACCATGCGCAGCGACCTCCTCGGCGATGCTCTCCGCACTGCGGTCGGTGTAGTATCGCCCGAGAAAGGGGTCTATCTGCACACAACGGCTCGGCAGGTTCATTCCACCTACTCTCCAGCGCCAGTCCACTCTGCGCGGGCACGGCGGCGCGTGGAGGTTTCTCCCTCCCTACAATGAGTCCTCTCCGCTTGGCTTTCACTTCCGTCTACCCTGCCCAACATTGGCAGGAACAGGCAGGTTCGTGGAAGTAAGAGATATTTGTGAATGTATACACTCTCCCTTCTTCTGTGGATGGAGACAGTATCCTGCTCACAGGTGAACATTCGGCCTGCGCGAGAGGAAGATGCCCCCGCGCTAGCCCGTTTATATGTGGAGGCGTTTGGTTCAAAACTGCGCTGGGCGTTTGGTCAGTACGAGCAGGCTCTGCCTGTCGTGGTGGAGCAGTTGCTGCAGCAGGACCAGATGCGTTTGAGCGAGACGCTCGTGGCTGAGGTCAACGGGGAGATAGCGGGGATGGCAGTGTTGCGTCGTGACCCTCGTCATCGTCCCCACTGGGTCACCATATGGCGGCTGATTCGGCGCCATGTGCGCGGCTGGCGCATGTTTACCGCCACATTCATCATGACCGCCATGTGCAACAACCTGTGCACCCCAACCCGTTCCTATCTGGAGTCGCTGGCGGTGGATGCACGCTATCGCGGTCAGGGTATCGGCACGCTGTTGCTGGAGAGGTGCTTCGAAGAGTCCCGACGGGCAGGTAAGCGTGAAATCTCCTTGCACGTGGTGGACACCAACCCCCGGGCAAAACAGTTGTATGAGCGCATGGGCTTTCGCACAGTGCGGGTAGAACGGTTTGGACGTATCGCTGCACGCTGGATGGGTTTTAGTGCGCAGGATTTCATGGTGCGACCGCTTTCGTCCTCTTCGTGAACCACCAGAGCCCTATCGCCATCCCGCATTGTGTCGCTAGCTGCGCATAGCTTGCTCCGATGAGACCAAGAGGCAGCCACCAGTATAGGCAGTATGCGAGGCACGTGAGCCCACCTACTGCCACGATGCCCACCTTGACCGTTTGCCTGCGCACCAGCAACACCGCGTTGCCCCAGGCAACTACGGAGGCAGGCACCAAACACCACGCCAGCATCCTCAGCACGTCGGCAGTCGGAGCGTAAGCCGCCCCGTACAGCAGGCGCACCCAGAGTTCTGCTCCCATACTCAGTGCCGCTGCGAGAGGTAAGGCAGTCAGCAGCATCCGCCTCAACACACGCACACTGAGGTGCTGGGTCTCCTCCTCACGTGCAGCGGCGACAGGTACTAGTGCCAGCGCCATCGAACCCGCTACGAGGTTGCTCGCCCAAAGCAGTGCGCTAGCGCCACCATACCAGCCTGCATTGTGCGAGCCGTAGCGCATCCCGATAGCAAGCAGGTCTAACCTCATGATGACGCCATGACACAGGTCAGCCACCGCTAACGGTGCGCCCAACGCGAGCAGACGCTTCCACATTCTCCCGGAGAACCGCCCTCGCGGAAGCGGCAGGGCGCGTAGGTAAAACGCCAGAGCCACGCTGCCACCTGCTAACACTCCTCCTAATGCGCCTACTAAGCCCCACTGCCACGCTCCAACTCCTGCGAGCAATACGGTAGCAACGCGCTCTAGGAGCACCGCTCGCGTCTCTAGATGCGCTTGCAGTCTTGCTCGCGCAACACCTGCTAGTAGTTGGAGCGCACAAGCGACCGCCCAGTAACCTCCCGCCAGAGCCAGGGCGGTTCTGATGCGAGTATAGTCCAATATCCACCACGCCGCGCCAGTTGTCGCGCCCCACAGCAGGAGGCTTTGCACTATCCGTAAGCCGATGGACGCCTCGAGAACGATGTAAGCACGAGGACGGCGCGCGGTATGTCGGGTGACGATAGCGGAGACGCCTCCGTCAGCCAGGGGAATGAGCGAACTAGCCAACGCCATCGCCTGCGTGAAGTCGCCATATGAGGCGGGCGCGAGTAGACGCGCCAGCAGCACATTGTTTACCAACCCCAGTGCGCGGGCAGCAAACTGTGACCCTAGCAACCAGCGGGTAGTAATTTGCCAGCTTCTCACAGCAAGTTGACCTGACTGTTGTCTCCCAGCATCAGCCTCACTGCACGCGGCTTGCCCTCATCGCGGCATACTGTGACGTTGCGCCCCAACAGGCTATCTTCCACACGCGACCCCACATTTAGGATGCGACAGCCCTCTAGGATGACGCTGTGCTCCACCTCACTGCCGACGATATGCACCCTGTCGGCGACCGAGGTGAAGGGCCCGATGTAGGCGTTCTCAATGAGGCACTGTGCGCCGATGATAACGGGACCTCGGATGACACTGCGCACGATGCGCGTGCCCTCGCCGACAGATACTCTGCCGTGCAGGCGTGAAGCAGAGTCCACCTCAGCACGGACATCGCGTTCTATGTCTTCCAGCAGGATGCGGTTCGCCTCGAGGATAGCGTCCAGGTTGCCTGTGTCTTTCCACCACCCGCTGATGATATGTGAGCGCACCTGATAGCCGTGGTCAATGAGGTATTGGATGGCGTCCGTAATCTCCAACTCCCCGCGCGCGGAAGGGCGGATGGCGTTCACCGCTTCAAAGATGTGGTGGTCGAACATGTAGACTCCCACCAGCGCGAGGTCAGAAGGGGGCTGCGGAGGCTTCTCAATGAGACGTACTACGCGGTCGCCCTCTAGCACCGCCACGCCGAACTCGTGCGGGTTGGGTACGCGCGCCAGCAGGATTTGCGCGTTGGGGCGCAACTGCTCGAACTCGCGCACAAAGGGCGTGATGCCCTCCTTGACGAGGTTGTCGCCCAGATACATCACGAACGGCTCCTCGCCGAGGAAATCCTGCGCGATTTTCACGGCGTGCGCCAACCCTAGCGGCTCGGGCTGATGGATGTAGGTCACGCGAATGCCCCAGCGGCTACCGTCGCCTACTGCCTGCATGATCTCATGGCGCGTGTCCCCGACAATGATGCCTACTTCGGTGATGCCCGCGTCGCGAATCGCCTCGATGCCGTAGAAGAGCACGGGCTTGTTGGCGATGGGGATGAGCTGTTTCGCCCCTGTGTGAGTGATAGGACGCAAGCGGGTTCCTTTGCCGCCGCTGAGAATCAAGCCTTTCACGACGGTTTCCTCCTTGTCGCTGGGGGGTATGGGAGGTGATTGCTCGCGGAGAGCGGCACGCGGTTCGCCACGATGCCCAGCAGGCGGGTGTTGGGCAGGGTGCGCAGCATCTCCACAGCGTGCAGAGCGGGCTCACGCGGGGTAGCGCCCGGTCGGACAACTAGCAACACCGCGTCGCTATACAGCGCCAGCACGCGCGCGTCCGCTACGCTTTCCATTGGGGGCGCGTCCAGAATCACCATGTCGCACCGTTCTCGCATCTGCGTCAGCAGCTCTTGCATCCGCATGCTCTCCAACAGCTCAGTAGGGTTCGGGGTATCCGCACCGGCCGGGATGAGCCACAATCCAGCCACATTGCTCGCACGAAGGCACTGTTCCAACGTGTTTTCCCCACGCAGTAGGTCAGTCAACCCAGGCGAGGGGGGGAGGTTCTCCAGACGATGCTGCATGGGCGCGCGCAGGTCGGCGTCAATCAGGACCGTACGCTGACCAGATTGCGCCATGCTGACTGCTAGGTGTCGTGCGATGAAGGTCTTACCGTCGCCAGTAGAGGGAGAGGCGACCATGAGCACGCGCAAAGTTTGCTCCATCGCCGCCAGCCGAATAGCGGTGCGCAAGTGACGGAAGGCTTCTACCGCAGCGATTTCCGTCAAGGCGGGAGTGAGGGCGCCGTCACGAAGGCTAGGGATGCTGCCCAGCAGGGGCGCCTCAAGCCAGCGCGCAGCCAGCGAGGCAGAGGGGAGGCGACGGTCTAGCTGCTCCATCAGCAAGGCGAACCCTATCGCGAGGAGCGCTCCTAGCACCGAACCCATGAGCAGGTTCAGGATGCGCCTCGGTTTTACCCGCTCGCCTGGCAGTTGAGCCAGCTCCACCACCCGCGTGTTTCCCAGCTGCACTGCTTCGGTGAGCTCCGCCTCCTGCAGCTTCTCCATCAGCAGAAGGTACTGTTTTTCCAGCACCTGTCTCTGGCGCAGCAGCTGGGTGAGCTGTTTTTCCAGTTCAGGCACGGCGAGCATCCGCTGTTGCAGGTCTTGCAGGATTTCCTCCATAGCGCGCTGCTGTGCCTCTTGCCCTATGATATCCGCTGAGAGCAACGCAGCGTTTTTGTATAACTCTTGGTGCACCGGGTTAGGCATACGTTGCACACTCTCGATGCGCGACGCCTCTCCCCTCAACCGCTCACGTAGCCCCTCAACCCGCGCCAGCGCCGACTGTACGCGCGGGTGTTCGTCCGTAAATTGTGCCTGCAGCGACAGCAGCTCCGCCTCTGCAGACACTAGCTGCTTCTTAATCTCCTGCACCGTGGGGTTCTCATAGATAGTCGGAGAGACAAGAGTAGACGGTTCCTGTCCCAACCGCTCGCGAGTTGCAGCGAGCCGTTGGCGCAGGTCGGTCAGGCGCAGGACACCTTGCCACCGTCGGGTGCTCACCTCCACCATTTGGGAGAGCAGTGCGCGCATCTCCTCATCAGCGTGGAGAAATGCCTTCTGTCGCTTGAAGGAAGCCAGTTGCTCATCTACCCTTGCCAACTGCGCCCGCACACCGTCAGGGGCGTCAAGTTGCTGGCGGATGAAGCGGACGGTGTAGCGCGCCTCTTCCTTACGCACCTGTTCGTTCTGCCACACCATGCAAATCGCTGCTGCGTTCGCCGCGTCCTGTGCCCGACGGGGAGAATGCGCCTCACCAAACAGCTCGATAAGCCCTGTGTCTTCTATCAGACGCGCCCGTATCTCCTGCTCCATATCCCGCTCGCGTTTGGGAACCTGGGGGTTCCGTCCTTCCAGCCGTGCAGCACGTGTGAGAACACAACTCTGCAGGTCCAGCGCGCCTGGATTATTGCACAGCTCTTTCTCAAAAAGATGTCTTATTTTATCTGAATGACCATAATGAGCCAATTGAATTCCTTGATGTTCGGCAATAGTAACGAGCGAATCGACCAACAGCTTGTAAGGATAGGTCTCCAGCAGCTCCGCTTGCTCCTGAGGGATGGTATGCGCCAAACCAGCGCCGAAGAAGTCTGTTCGCAGGATGAAACCTGAAGGCTGTTCAATCTGAACCACCGCTCTTGCCCGATACACTGGCGTGGTAGTGAAGGTGACGAGGGCAGTCGCCGCAAGCACCAGCACGAAGCACGAAAGGGCATACGAGCGCCGTCGTCGCAGGACGTCTGTCAAATGCCCTAGCACAGTTTGCTCCTGATACACCAGACCCCGAGACCTCCCCCAAGGCTGCTTTCAGTGTAACATCCAGCACGGCAAAAGTCAATCTGGGCAGGAATTCTGAAACGAGGTGTGGAAGCCCACAGTCAAGGGGAGGCGATGCAGAAATGGGGAGAGTATACGCTGTGGTCAATCAGAAAGGAGGCGTTGGTAAGACCACGACTGCAGTCAACGTGGCGGCAGCAATTGCTCTGGCTGCACATCGTGTGTTGCTGTTGGATGCCGACCCACAGGGTAACGCTACCAGTGGGGTCGGCATCGAGAAGGGTAAGTTAACCCACAGCATCTACCATGTGCTCGTGGACGATTTGCCGATGCAGGAGGTAGTTCTACCCACGAGCATCGAGGGACTAGATGTGGTGCCTTCCACTCTCGACCTCGCGGGAGCGGAGATAGAGCTAATGCCCCGTCTCAGCCGAGAACACGTGCTACGGAACGCCCTGGAGCCTGTGAAATCTCTTTACGAATACGTCGTTATCGACACGCCGCCCTCGCTAGGACTACTGACGATTAATTGCCTGACCGCTTGCGATGCTGCGATAGTGCCCATCCAGTGCGAATACTATGCGTTGGAGGGCATCACGCAGCTGATGCGCACTATCGAGCTCGTACGTCGGCGTTTAAACCCCCATCTGCATATTGCGCACGTGCTACTGACGATGAAAGACCCTCGCCTGCGGTTGGCGCAGCAGGTAGAGGAGGAGGTACGGAACTTCTTCGGGCAGATAGTCTCCCCGATAGTGATTCCTCGCAACGTGCGTCTGAGCGAGGCGCCCAGCTTTGGGATGCCCGTAGTGATTTACGACCCACGTTCACGCGGCGCGGAGGCGTATCGACAATTTGCGTTGGAGGTGATGCAGCATGACTCGCAGGGGGCTCGGTAAAGGTCTTTCCGCTCTCATCCCCGCCTCGGAAGTACAGGCGGAGAGTCTCTCAGAAATTCCCGTCTCCTCTATTGTGCCCAATCCCGACCAGCCCCGAAAGGCGATGGACGCCGAGAGCATTCAGGAGCTAGCGGCTTCTATTCGCGAACACGGCGTCTTGCAACCGATTATCGTGCAGCCACTTCCCGATGGCAGATACCAGCTCATCGCGGGTGAACGACGATGGCGGGCTGCACGCGCAGCAGGTTTGTCTACGCTGCCCGCTCTGGTTCGGCAGGTGAGCGACGAAGAGCGTCTGGAGATGGCGCTGGTAGAAAACGTGCAAAGGGAAGACATCAATCCCGTAGACGAGGCAATGGCATATCGTATGTTGATGGAGCGATTTGGGATGACTCAGGAGGAGGTCGCTCGCAAGGTCGGAAAGAGTCGTACAGCCGTCGCGAACACGCTGCGCCTGCTCTCTTTGGAGAGAGAGATATTGGACGGGCTACAGGAAGGCAAGATTACCGAGGGGCATGCGCGTGCTCTGCTAATGGCACCTATAGGGTGCAGAACTGACCTTTATCGTCGTGCTGTGCGCGCTGGCTGGAGCGTGCGGGAATTGGAACGCGCCGCCCGGCAGGCAAACACCGCTTCACAAGATGACCCCTCCCCTTCTGTTTCACGTGAAACACCTGAAGCAGATCCGCATCTGCTTGCGTTGGAAGACCAGCTGCGTACCGCCCTTGCCACGAAAGTGAAAATCCATTTTGTCAACGGCAGGGGCGTTATCGAGATTCACTTCTTCGACGCAGGCGAACTTGACCGAATCGTGGAAACTATTGTGGCAGCGGCGACATGACATCTACAGCGCATAATTGCCCAGTCCAGTTGAGGTAGAAGCTCACTGCTTACGATATGTCCCTGAAAGGGTCTACTCGGTTCTGGATGGCGGGGGGATAGCTCGGCGGGAAGCCTCTTCACCGATTCGGCGTGTTACTCCGAGCGTAGTAAGGGGTGCGCGCTAAAGCAGCAAGAGGTCT
>JANWXG010000007.1 GCA_025057335.1 bacterium
CCACCTCGCTGGCTTTCTGCAGGTAGAACAACACAGGATGAAACAGTTGGTAGACGGCGAAGTCTCGCAAGAACTTACTCTTCGCTTCCAGCACTGTCACTGTGCCCTGATATTCCATCGTCAAGTCTATTTCCATCTGCTGACTGAGCGCTTCAACTTGGGTGTCTCCGACTTGATAACGAAGGTCTTCCCGTGTGCGCCCAGGTATGTAGATTTTGGGAGAGGCTACCACGTCCTCGTATAGGAAATCGTGCAGGATATGTTGATTGTAAACGAAAGACAACACTGTTGCCTCGCCTGTGTCCAGGTCGTTCAGCAAGCTCTTTCGGTATCGCCATTGAACAATCTCGCTTTCCGCGATGTCTTCGAATACATGATACCACTTGTCCAGCTCCCTGACGAAGCGGTGTTTGCCCCGACCAACGTGTACCACACAAAATCCCTGTTCGCGTACCACGTCGGGCAACCTGTCCATGCAATCCACTTTCGTCACATCGAAAGGGTTGCCGAAGCCAAACCGCGCGCAGACCTGTTTCACTTGCTGATTATTGAATTCCCATTCGCCGCGTTGCTGGCATAGCTCGAACAGCACTTGTAATACTTGCCACTTCTTGTTCTTGCGTTGCTCTTTCTCACTCGGCGTCACCTTGTCATTCCCTCCAGTGCGGGCAGTACCTGCTGCAGTATCCTTCGGCTCACGCGAGCGGCTTGCCTGCCGCTGCCGCCGTGTTCCAGGACCAGAGCGAACGCGAGCGGCGGCAACCCCTCCTTCTGCACCACTCCCGCGAACCAGCCGTGCGGCTTGCGGTTGCCTTCGGAGGTCTCGGCAGTGCCCGTCTTGCCATACACATCCCACCCCGTTCCCGTGAAGATGCCGAAGGCGGTTCCCGACTGTACCACTTCGGTCATCATCTGTCGCAGCGCCTCGGCGGTAGCGTCGCTGAAGGCGGTCTCGGAGGGGGCGTTGTTTGGGGTAAACGCAGGTTTGCGCCACGTCCCCCCGCGCGCCACCGTCGCCATAATGTTGGCGACCTCCAGCGGAGAGACGAGTATCTTGCCCTGACCGAAGCCGCAGTCGGGCAGGTCAGGCGCGATTTGCTCAGGGGCGGGCATGTGTTCTACCCCCAACACCTTCGCCATCTGGTAAAGCGCATCGGGCTGCAGGGCGATGGCTAAATGGGCGAAGTAAAGGTTGCAGGAGAGCTTCAAGGCGTCGCGCAGCCCCAGTGTGCCGTGTGCTCGCATCGTGGGATGGTCGCTCACGCGCGTCTTGACGAAGGTTTTCCCGTCCACCTTCCAGCGCACGTTGCGTTCGCGGTGACGACAGAGGTGTCGCAGGGGCACGCCTCGCTCCAGCGCGGCGGCAGCGGTCACTACCTTAAACACCGAGCCGGGCGCATAGAGACCGTCCACTGGGCGGAAGATAAGTGGGGCATCCTGGCGCGTTCGCAGCTGCTGCCACAGGGCACGGGTCAGCCTGTTCGGGTCAAAAGTCGGCGTTCCCACCGCCACAAGCACCTGAGACGACTGCGGCTCCATCAGCACAAACGCCGCGTTGCCGTCGGGATATGCCTGTCGCAGGGCGCGCAGAGCGCGCTCCTGCGCCTCGCGCGAGATGGTCAGCGTCACGTCCTGTCCCTTCGGCAGCAGGAAGAAGGGCAGGTCTTTGCGTCGGTAGAGGCGGAGCAGGTCTTGCCCGTTTTCATATCCGCGCAGTCGTCGGTGGTAGCGCGCCTCTGCGCCTGTGGGACCGCCGAAGCGAGTATCCAGCCAGCCGACCAGCTGCGCGCAGGCTTCGCCGCAGGGGTAGACCCGGCGTCCTCCCTGTGTCTCTGCCAGCACGGCGCCCTCCGAGTCGAGGATTCTGCCACGCGGGATGCGACGAGCCAGCTGCTCCAGCCGCGGGTTGCCGAAGCGGTAGGGTTCAGCCTCTCGCGGGCGCACCAGGAGCGTGCGAGTGGCTATCTCGTCGGCTTGCACGCCCTGTATCCACAGGCAGCGTCCACCCAGCCCCCCCAGGACGAGCAGGAGGATCGCCACCGTGAGCCGATGCAGCCGAAGTCGATACCGGCTCGAGGAGGCAGAGACGGGTTGTGGCGATGAGCGTGCGCTGATATTGTAAAGTATACCAACCATGGCGAGACTCGCCAGCAACGCGGAGTTGCCCTGTGCGATGAAAGGCAACGACATTCCCGTCATCGGAAGCAGCCCTGTGTTGCCCCCGCCGATGAGCACGATGTGCGTCGCCTGCAACACCACGATACCCGCCGCCAGCAGGCGGTCTTCTACAGTCGTGGCTCTTCCAGCGATTCGTATCCCTCTGCCCAGCCACAGGGCGTACAGGCACAACAAGCACAAGGTGCCAACCAGCCCCAGCTGCTCGCCCCACGCGCTGAACACCGAGTCTGAGCGGGCGAAGGGCACACTGTACGGTCTTCCCAATCCCAGCCCGCTGCCGAATAGCCCCCCTGTAGCTAACGCCCACAGACAGTGTGCCAGATGTTGTGCAGGTTCCTCTGTGACACGCCAGGGGGAGAGCCACATCTGCACGCGCGTCGGTAGCACACCGAAACCGAGTGTCTCTGCAAGAGCCATCCCTGTAAACATCAGCGCCCCACCGAGCAACAGCACCAGCAGTTTGCCCATCACCAGGTAGAGCACCACTAACAGCGTCAGATACATGGTAAGGGCGGGACCGAAATCCCGCGCTATGACGAGCACTAACAGCATCAGCGCGAACATCACCAGCAAGGGAAGCGTCTCCTGCCAGCGGATGTGCCACCAGCGGGCGGAGGCGTGCGTCGCTCCCAGCACGCCCAGCCGTCGCGCCGCATACCCCGCGGTGAACAGGATGAGCAGAGGCTTCATGAACTCTACAGGCAGAAAGCCGAACAGCTGTAAGCGAGTTGCGCCCGGTCCTTTCCCCAGCAGGAGAAGCAGTATCCCCAGCAGGAGTGCCAGCAGTGCCCACAGGTAGTGGTATCCCAGGACCGTGCTCCGTTGGCGTGGTGTCAGGCTGGATAGCCCCACGATGAGTGCGGCGCCGACAAGCAACCCGGCGCTGTGTCGGAGGATGAACCCGACGGGTACCTCTTGCCCCGCCCCCAGCAGGTTGGCGAAACCCACCCCGCAGAGCACCAGAGTGGTTGGCAGGAGGACAGGGTCACCGAGCACGGAGCGCTGACGCATCACCCAGTGCATCAGCAGCGGCAGTCCAGCTATCAACACGACGGCGAGCAAGAGGGTAAGGTGCTGGCTACCAGAGAGGGCGCGTGTGGCGAATAGTCCGAGCCAGGCAACACTCCCCACCAGCAGGTTCACCGTCGCCGCAATCAGCATCAAGATGCCTTCTCGTTTCCATGCTGCCATCTAAGTTGTCCTGCCGTGTGCGGTAATCATGGATTCTTGCAGTGCAAAGGCGCTCCCTGCCGCGCAGCGGGCTGCACTGGCGATTCCTCTGCAGACGGAGGCAAAGGACAGAACTCTCTCATAGCAAGCAGGCAGGTAGGAATCCATCTTGCTGCTGACGAAGATGACCTCACAATACTTCTGTGTGGGAGGGGTTCTCATGGAGGGCTATTGCGTCAAGTGCAAAGCGAAGAAGGAAATGAAGAACCCGACTGTGGTGACACTGAAGAACGGGCGCCCCGCTACTGTTGGCACCTGCGCGACCTGCGGCACGAAGATTTACAAGATTGGCAGCAAGTAGTGTAGAGGGTGCTTCGGTGTGTGTGTGGCGCAAACTGTAATCCGCTTTTTTGTGGTGGACCGTTTGCTGAGTTGTTTGGATGGCAGAATTGCCGTCGGTGGGTGTGCCCTCTGTACGGTCCACCACCTTGTCCTGCAAGGCAACGTCAGCGGTGACGCAGCGTCAGGTTACCCCACATCTCCACCGCTGCCCCTGCGGGAGCCAGATGGACTACAGGACGCGCCGCCTGAAGGGTGTTGCCTGCTATCAGCGCAGAGGATACCCCCGCCTCGATACGTATCCCTTCCGTGGCGGAGCGAAGATGGCAACCTGATAGAGTAGTGTATCCGCCGCGCAGATGCACCGCCGGCACGGAGAAGGTTTCCATTGGGCGCAGCAGGCTGCATCCGTCTACCACCACTTGCTCCGCGCGCAGCACTTCCACACAGGGAGCGCCGTTGGACTTGATTTCTGCCCCCGTCACGCGCACGCGCGCTCGCTCGCCCTCCACACGCATGCCCCAGAAATGGCTCCAGTAACAGCCTCCTGTGACGCTGACGGTATGCTCGCCGCGCACCTCTATCCCCACGTGGCAGAAGTCACTGGAGCAGCCCGTGAGCGCGCCCCAGGTGCCTCCCTCGATAGCGACGCCAGGGATTCTGTCGCGCAGCAGGTAGCCCGTATGCATGGCGAACACAAAACAGTCGCTCAGGCGCAGCATGTCGTTCTTCCCCAGATCGAAGCCAACGCCTTTCTCAAACGGGCGAGGCACTGGACCCAGGTTCCACACCTCCACGTTGCGGACTGTCGGCACGTCCCAGGTGCCCGTCACGCGCAAGCCGATATTGCGGGGCGCTACGATGAAGACGTTCTCCACGTTCAGCCTGCCGATGTTGGAAACCCCGTCCGCCATGATGCCATCCCAGGGATACATGATCTTGACCTGAGAGATGTATGCGCCGATGCCCGCTACCAGCACTGCAGGCGGACCCGACTCGGGTTCACCCTGCCAGTCGTAGCGAACAGCCATCGCCTGTAGTCCACCACCTGCTTTCAGCACCAGGCAGGGCGAATCGCGATGCTGGGGAAGCAGGATGGGGAGCACGTCGGTGTCGGCGCACCACGCGCCCGGGGAAGGTCCTGTCAGGCTGATGTTCTCCAGCGCCAGTGTGCGCGTGAGCAGGTAGCTGGCTCGCGGCACGAAGACCGCCGTGCCTGCCGAACGGGCAGCCTCGATCGCCTTCTCGAAGGCAACAGTGTCATCGGTTTTGCCATCACCGCGCGCGCCGAAATCGCGCACGTTCACTATCGAGGCAGGACGCGGGCGCACTGTAACCGTCTGCGCAGGAACCAGCCCCAGTGAAGCAACGCCCGCCAGAGCGCCCAAATCCTTTAGCGCCTCGCGCCGCGACAGGCGAAACCCCGGCTCCTCCACCTTGCACCTCCTGCTGCAACGGGGGGATTCTCTGCAATCTGGCGTGTTTCCTTCCAGTGCAGGAGGCGTCGATGGGGGAGGCAAAGGCAACGGAGAAAGACAGCCAAACTCCCCTCTCCCGTGCGACGGGAGAGGGGAGAAGCCTGCACACAGAAACACTACCACAGCTGCCGTCGTAAACGCGCTGAGGGGCGGCTCAGGCTGGTGAACAGCTCGTAGGTGCGTTCGTCAGAAGCATCGGGGCTGTCGGGCACGGCGAAAGCACACAGGTGCACCACCCGCTCACGCGCCACCAGTGCTGAGCCTATCACGCCTGCTGCCCGCAGGCGCACGTCCTCACCTTCGCCGACTGTAGGGAACCCTCGCGCGTCGGCATGAGCCACTCGCTGGATGAACTCTTGCGCAGCCTCGTGGCTCAAGGGGGCGAACTGGGGCTGGAAGTAGGCGATAGCGTCCAGCGCCACGCTGCGCAACAGCTTGGGGAAGAATCGGGCAAACGTCGCCGCGTAGTCGAACACGTCCAGACTGACAATCTGTCCGTTGATAGCGAACAGCACACCCACTTGTGCCTCCAGGGGCTGAAGCGCCCGTTCGTAATCGTGCAGGGTCGGCTCATAATGTTCGTAGATGTCGGACATGGCTCCCGTCGGTGAATGTACTTGCATGTTCATCGACAGCGTCGCGATGTCTTCCCACAGTGCCGCCTGGTCTGCAGCCGCGTCGCCCACTGTCTCCCGACGGTAGTATACCTGCCGGGATTTGCGTGCACGTATCATCGCAGCCATCGTCTGCCGAGAAGTACGAAACTCACGTGACACATGATGCCAGCGCCCCTGCTCCACGCAGGTCACCGGAATCACTATCGTCTGCTCAGGGGGCACCAGAATGGTCAGGTTCACCACGCGGTTCTGCTTCGCCCCGACCAGCTCCTCGCCATCCACGATGAGCACTGCCTGTGACGCCCTGTTGGTCACCTTCAGCTGGTTGACCTCGCCGCCTTCGTGTAACTCGGTCACCGAGACCAAATCTGCCTGCAGCGCCTCTTCCAGAGTCAGGTAGTCCGGGGAGCCGGAGGTACCGTTCAACAGGGGAAACAGGCTGAGATTCTTAAAGCTTGCCGCTTCTCCCATCTGCAAGCGCAGCAGTCTGTCCTGAATCTGTGGTGTTGGCATCTTGGCTGACCTCCTGTAGCGAAGAGGATGAGAGCGGTCATCTCCGCATTATTTGACCGCGTATTACTTGTATTATACATTAAAAAGTAGAAAATGTCAAGAATTGGATATTAAGAAATCACTTTATGACAACTACGTGCGAGGATTTGTCAAATGTTTGCAGATTACAAAAACGGTATTATCAAAAGCCAGCTACAGCAGGAGAGCCCCCGTCGTGCGGTAAACTATAAACAGGGGTGACAGAGATGAGTTTAGCATGGGCGCTGGTGGAGAGCAATCCCCTGAACATGCTTCCTGCTGAACATTCGGAGCGCATGATGCGCTCGATGCGCCGCCGTCAGCTGAGCCCTGGCGAGCGCCTGGAGCTGGGTAAGACCGCAGGTGGCTGGTGGGTCGTGGAGAACGGCTTGATGAAGATGTATCAGGTGGCTCCAGACGGCAGCTCGTTGACATATGCTCTGCTCAAACCGGGCGACTCGTTCGGGGAGACCGATATCCTGACGGGGCACTGGGTGCGGGCGATGGTGGAGGCACTGGAGCCCAGCACGGTGCGCTACCTGCCTGCAGAGCAGTTTCAAAGCTTGCTGCGCGAGTCGCCAGACTTTGCCCTCGCGCTGCTGCGCGTGATGGCGGAGCGCATTCGCCAGTCGCAGGAGCGCGTGTTCCATATCAGCCGTCTTCCCCTCACTCATCGGCTGGCGCACGCCCTGCTCGGGCTGGCAGAGTCGGTCGGCAAGCCTCACCCACTCGGCACGGAGATACATCTCACTCAGCAGGAGCTGGCAGACTACGTGGGAGCAACGCGCGAAGCGGTCAGCCGCACCCTGTCTGGGTGGAGCCGGCAAGGGTGCCTGGAGACCCATCGCAGGAGCATCATATTAAAAGACACCCGCTCGCTTCAGACATTGTGCGAGCAGATTTCCATGTTCGCATGATGAAAAAATGGAAGGGTGCAAGACACCCTTCCATCTGAGGAGTGGGGGGTGACCGTCTTCGCAGGTGCGGTCTTACTTGGGCATAATAACTGCGTCGATGACGTGGATCACGCCGTTATCCGCCTCAATGTCGGTCTGAAGAATATTGGCGTTGTCCACCATCACGCTACCACCTTCGGCGCGAATCGTGATGCTCTGCCCCTGCACGGTCTGCAGCTGCGTGCTGTTCACGACGTCCGCCGCCATCAGCTTGCCGGGCACGACATGGTAGGTCAGGATGGCGGTCAGCTTCTCCCTGTCCGCCAGCACCGCCTGCAGCGTCTCTGCGGGGATCTTGGCAAACGCCTCATCCGTCGGCGCGAAAACGGTGAAAGGTCCTGGTCCGCTCAGCGTCTCCACTAGACCAGCAGCCTGCACCGCCTGTACGAGCGTCTTGAAGCTACCTGCGTTCACTGCGATGTCTACAATCGTCGGCATTCTTTTCTCCTCCCGCTTTTCCAGAGTTGCTCCTGGTGTGTTTACGTCAAAGAGTATGACATCCTGCGGGAGGCGTCTTCCGTGATGTATATCACACAAGAGAAAAATTGTTTAAAAGATTATTAAGCGGGGGCTTTCCTGCGCAAAGGTGTTCCTCTGGCGGAGCGCAGCAGAAAATCTCAGAGAGACTTCACTGGGCTACTCCCCACGCATCCAGTCTATCTCCACCACCGTGCCCGAGGCGGAGCCGGGGTCTAATCGGATAGCCGTAATCCTCTCCCCGCGCCAGAGGGGATGTTCACCGACAGGGATGACTACTTCGTGCCACTCGCCATCCAGGGGGAGCTGGAACCGAAGCACTTTGTTCTCGTCGAATCCCGTCAAGCGGGCGGTTGTCCAGTAGAACTGCGCCTCTCCGTTGCCCCTGCCGCGCAGGCGCAGGCGGATGCGCCCAATGGCGTCGCCCTCCAGCTGACAGCGATGGCGTATCATGTAGGGGTCACCGCCTGTCGCGCGCACTACCAGCACGCCATCCCGTACCTCCAGCGGTTGCAGGTCGTTCGCCGCGCTCCAGCCCTCGTCGTCCTCGTCGAACTCGAAGCGCAGGCGAGTGACCGGACGTGGGAAGGGGGGTACCTGCGTCCTCTGCACGCCACGCACCACGACCGTTCCCGCCACATCAGGGGGTAGCCACACCACCAGAGCGCGATGGAGGGGCGAATATTTCCAGCAGCTGCTCTGGCGCGCTTCGGGTGTCAGGCGTTGCACCTCTGGCAGTGGCTGTCCGTTCAAAAGGACCTCTTGCGGGCGCGAGACGCCGCTGACGAGCAGGTTGCCCCCTTCGCCCGGCGGATGGCACAGCGTGATGCGGAGGGTCTCGCCTTCCTCGCTCGCCTGTATCTGCACCGCCCGGCTGCTGAGGCGCACTCCATTGGGCAGGCGCAGGGTTCTCGGCTCCTCCTCGTGTCCGAGGAAGTGGTACACGTTCTTCAGGATGAGACGCGGGGCGAAGTCCCATGCCGCGCGCACGTCGGTCACTGTGTGGTAGCTATCGGGCCAGAGGGCGAGGTTTTCGCCTGAGGTGGACTGCTGGTACATCGCGCTGCGCGTGATGCCCAGAGCAATCTGCCTCCACAGCGGCGGGGCGCCCCTGTCTGCCTCGCATAGCTTGAGCAGGGCGTAGGCGTAGCGCAAGCCGTTCCACTGTACGATGTGCCCGAACCAGCTCCATGAATACCACGTGGAGCCGAAGACGGGGATGGAGCCGTAGCGCATCCAGGGCTTGCCTGGCGCGTTCCACATGTAGATAAAAGGCAGCCCCGCCCGTGCCCATCGGCGCGCCTCCGCCAGCCAGCGCGGGGCGCCGCTGTACCAGTAGCCTTCGATGTAGGCGTCAACGGCGTCTGCCGCAGCGAGGATGTCGGGCGTGTGGAAGGGAACCTCCCACACCTGCGCAGCACGCGGCACAGTGAAACGGCGCATCAGCTCCAGCGTCTTCGCCCCCGCGCGGTACGCCTCCTCACTGCCTGAGATTCGGGCGTAGCGCAGCACCTCGTAGGCGTTGCGGGCGCAAGTGCCCACCTCCACCGCGTCAGGCGGTCCAATCAGGTGATAGTCCATGCCCTGGAACACGCCCTGGTCACGGCGGTCGGCGTCGAAGCCCCACGAGCCGTCAGCTCCCTGCGTCTGGATTAGCTCCAGAGCACGCGAGCGCAGGAAGCTCAGGCTCCCCTCCGCGTCGCCGTGTTCGAACTGCATGTCCTCCGCCTGCGGGACGCCCACCGCGCTCACGCGCGGGCGGGTCTTCTCCACCAACGCACGCCACTCCGACGCTTCAGGGTGGTCGGGCAACAGGGTCAACGCCTTCAGCAGGTCATACAGGAAGTCGAGGCGAAAGGCAGGCTTGCGCCAGATGGCGGGACCACCCAGAAACGGTAGCCAGCCCTCCTCGTCCGACAGCCAGAGCGAGCGAGTGTATCCCTTCATGCTCCACGCCAGTTGGGCAAGGTCGCTTCCCTGCGGGGCGGGCAGAGGCGGGTCGGGCTGGAAGTGTTTCAGCCAGGCATCCACGACGCTGAGAGCGTCCTTTCCCTGCGGGTTCACGTACACGAGCGCGCTCAGGCGCAGGTAGTTGTCGGGCGTAACGCGGAACGGCTTCTCCGCCGTGAGCCGGTTCTCTCCCAAGCCTGCAGGCACGTTGGGCGCGATGAGACCTATCCGATGGGCAGCAGTTCCCTTCAACCGGTCGGGCACGGCGAACACAGGCTGAGGCATCTGTTGCCCCCGGCTCCACTGGTCGTACACGTTCCACAGCAGTCCCACCACCGCCGCAGGCGTCTTCACGCCCATCGCAGGGATGGTTACCTTATGGGGGTGGGGCACAAATCGGATTCGGTCGGGATGGTCTCTGGCGATATCGAGGTCGTTACTGCTCACTTCCTCGGCGATGAGCCACTCCAGACCAGGCAGGAGCGCCTCCGTCTTCGCCTCGGCAGTGCTGCCGTCGCCCACCAGCAGCATCGGTCCCTCGAACGCCAATACGTCGCATGCCCGGTCGGGCACGCAAGCGTACTCCATTCGGAGCGTATGCTGGTCTACAGGCTGGATGTTGAGCGTGAACGTCCACCGCGCGCCTGCACGGTCGCGCGCGGCGCCAGAGAGCATCCAGGGGGAATGCTGGTCACGGCGGATGGGGCTACCGTATCGTGGCAGCAGCCGCTGCGTGGAGCCGTCGGGCAACCGCACGACTACACTGCCCAGGTGCGGCATTCGCGCCATGACACGCCCGCTCGCACGCAGTTCACCGATGATGCGGTCGCTGCCTCTTCGCAGCCAGAACGCGCCCACTATGGGC
The DNA here is from genome assembly GCA_025057335.1 of bacterium. Taxonomy (GTDB): domain Bacteria; phylum Armatimonadota; class HRBIN16; order HRBIN16; family HRBIN16; genus HRBIN16. Next base: position 10,562 of record JANWXG010000007.1, read on the forward strand.
TGCGCTGGTCGTCTCAGGGCGTCGGTGACCAACAGGGTGCTACGCGCCTCCTGCGCAGGCGTCTCTGGGGCGCGCAGAGTGCAGACCGCTCGCCATTCACCCGCCTGCGCGCCCGCACGTATCCGCCACCGCACGACAGCCTTGCCCTCAGGGGGGATGGACGGCGCCCTCTGCGCACTAGAGGTGAGCAGCTTAAGCGGAGCCTTGCGGTCTTCCAGAGCGCAACGCAGCTCCACGCCGTCGGCGATAGCGTCACCACGATTGCGCACGGTCGCCACCACTTCCGCTATGCCCCCAGGCGCTACCATCGCGGGGCGCACCAGCACGCTCTCCAGCTCCACGCGGGGCTCGAGGCGATACGAATCCTCCACTGCTTGCTCTCCATCCGTAGCCGACAGGCGCAGCGCAGAGGGTTGGAGTGTGCCCTGCACGCGCCAGCGGTAAGTGACTCCCTCACCAGGGGCGAGGGAGCGCGGCGAGGGCAGGCGCAGAGGCTGCACGCTCCATCCTGCAGGGGCGCGCACTGTTGCTTGCACTGCGTCCGATGGGCTGTCGCCCGTGTTGGTGATGGCGAAGGTGAACATGCCTCCTCTGTCGGGCGCGGAGCGGTCGGGGTAAAAGTGCATCTTCTCGAACTGTAGCACCGCGCCGACGCGCTCCACATACTGTATGTCGTCCACAATCAGCACGGCGGCGCCGTCCGTGAGCCGTACGCCCACGTGCACCCACTTCACCTTCGGGTTGTCTGTGAAATCGTAGGGTAGCTTGCCCTGGTGCCACTTGCCGTCGCCTGCGTGCCTCAGAGGGATACGGTAAACCGCGCGGGGGGAGCCAGTGTCCTCAAAGGGGCGTGCGCTCATAGGGATAACCTGCACGCTCACCGAGGCGTTCGGCGCGGCGGAGAGCAGCTTGTACCAGAACACGATGCCCCCCTTGCACTCGGCGAGCATCATGCCCTGCTGACCGCTGTCGGGACGCCAGGCACGGTTCAAGCCGATTTCGGGCGGTACGTTGCGCCCAACCCTCCGCTCGAGGCGCAGCGCGTATCTGCCCGTGTGGGCGTCGGTAGTGATTGTCACAGTATTCCCGAGGAGCTCCCAGTCGACGGGTCTGCCCTCTGCGTCCAGCACCTCGAAGCCGCCGTTGGTTACGGGGTTTTGCGCCCCGCAGGTCAGACAAGCTGCCAGCAGCAGAAAAACTAGTGCCCAGTGCATATGATTACCTCTCGCCAGAAGGCAATCTCGGAAAACAGGTTCTGGACTGCGTGGCGGGTTCCTGCATACGCAGGCAACCTGTCGCGTGCCCGTCGTGTGCTATAATCAGATGGCTGCCTTCAGCGGGCGCATCGGTTCATCAGCGGAGGAGAGCGAACGGGATGGGGGATTGCTGGGAGCCATTGGCGACGCAGGGGGGTGCACAGGTTCTGCAGGTCGCGCTCCCTGTGCCAGCGGAGTCGTCGTTACAGGAGATATACCTGCGTTTGCCGCTGCAACAGCCGGGCGTGGTCCTCCTGGACAGCGCGGGGGCGCCCTCTCCAGCGGGCGGAGTGACGCTAGCGCAATACAGTTTTGTCGCGCAAGAGCCGTTCGGCGTGCTGGAGGGCACGGCCGATGGCGCCTGGTGGCACTGCTCGGAGGAGGGAAGCCAGTTCCTCTCGGGCGACCCTCTGCAACTGCTCCAGCGATTTCTGAACCGTTACTCTCTACCTGTGCACAGTGACCATACGCCGCTGCCAGCAGGCGCTATCGGCTTCTTGAACTACGGTCTCAAAGCGCTGATAGAACCCTGTCCGAACCGCCTGCCCGCTCCGAACAGGTTGCCGCTGTACTGGTTCGGCTTCTACGACGCAGTAGCGACCATCCACTGGCAACGCCGACAGGTTGTGCTGACCTCTACGGGCTTCCCCGCTACGGGCGCTGTCCGCATACGGCGCGCGGAGGAGCGCCTCGCGAGCCTCCTCGCTCAGTGGCAGAGCATCTTGAACCCGTCGGCTCCCGTCTCGGCGCCCCCCTTCCGCTGCGGCGCGTTGCAGACCTGCTGGAGCCGTCAGGAGTATCTGCGCGCTCTGTATCGCATCCAGGACTACATCGCGGCAGGGGACGTATACCAGGTCAACCTGGCGCAGATGTTTCAGGCGAACTGCGAGGGCGCTCCTGCCGGGCTGTTCCTGCGGGCGCGCGCCATCAGCCCCGTGCCGTTCGGAGCCTACCTACATGTAGGCGACTTCACGGTCATCAGCCTGTCGCCAGAGCGTTTCCTGCACGTCTGTCCCATCACGCGCCGAGTACACACGCGCCCAATTAAGGGCACTCGCCCACGTGGAAAGAGCCCACACGACGACGCGCGATACGCCCGCGAGTTGCTACAGAGCGCTAAAGACCGCGCGGAGCACGTGATGATTGTGGACTTGGAGCGTAACGACCTGGGACGTGTGGCGCAGGTAGGCACTGTGCGGGTCACGGAGCTGATGACGCTGGAAGGCTTCGCGCAGGTGTACCATCTGACCAGCACGGTGGAGGCGGTGCTGCGCCCGGAGGTGGACGTTGCAACGCTGCTGCGGGCAACCTTCCCCGGCGGCAGCATCACGGGGGCGCCCAAGGTGCGCGCTATGCAGGTCATCGAAGAGGTGGAACCCGTCGCTCGCGAGGTGTATACAGGCTCGATAGGCTATTTCAGCTTCACCGGAGGGGTAGACCTGAACATCGCTATCCGCACTGCCGTTGTGCGCGACGGCAGGTTGACCTTCTACGCAGGAGGGGGCATCGTCGCCGACTCGGACGGGCAGCAAGAGTATGAAGAAACGCTAGTCAAGGCGGAAGGATGGTTTCAGGCGATACGCGCGCCGCAGGAGGGAGAACATGAGCAGGTGGGCGTGGTGCAACGGTCGCTTGTGCGCTGAGGGCGAGCTGTATGTGCCCGTACGCGACGGGGCAGTGCTGTATGGCGCTTCGCTGTTCGAGACCTTGCGCTGTTACAACGGACATCCGTTCCGCCTGGAGCAACATCTGCAGCGCCTGCGTCGCTGGCTGGAGCGACTGCGGCTGTTCAGGCATGCCCGTGAAGAGGTAGAACTGCGCACGCCTGTCATTCGTCAGGCTATCGCGAGCGTGCTGGAGGCGAACGGCTGGCTACAGGGGGATGTGCGGGTGCGCCTCACGGTGACCGCAGGTTCGGAGAAGGGAACGCCTCTCTGCTTTCTGCTGGCGGAGCGCATCCCCCCAGAGCAGGTAGCACAGTGGCGCTCGGGCGTGACGGCGGCGCTGTTGCCCGACCCGCGCTCTGTCCAGGGAGAGCAACCCAAGTGGGGCAACTACGCCTGGCATCTGGAGGCGCAACAGCTGGCGCGGGAGCAGGGGGCGGACGAGGCGATATGGTTCAACGGGAGAGGTTACCTAACCGAAGGCGCGCTCAGCAACGTCTTCGTGTGGCATGAAGAGTGTCTGCTCACTCCGCCGGTGGAGGAGGGCATCTTGGCAGGCGTTGCGCGGCAGGTGGTGCTGGAGATAGCCCCGCAGATGGGCATCGAGTGCCGCGAGGAACCCATCCCGATAGACCTGTTGCCCCACGTACAGGCGATATTCCTGACCAACTCGGTGCGTGAGGTGGTACCCGTGACTCGCCTGGGGCAGAGGCACTTCCGCACGCATCCCGTCGTCACGAGCTTGCAGGAGGCGTATCGCCAGCAGGTGCAACGGGAAGTGGAGGCGAGTCAGTAGCCTGCATCTCCTCGCGGGCAGGAACTACTTCCCAGATTGCGAACTGAAGAAGATGCTACTTCGGTTGGGATGGAGGGGGAACAATGCTTCGTCGGCAGTACATGCTCGCTTTAGTGGCGCTGTGTATAGTGTTCTTCTCCGCCTGTGCGAAGCGCGAGGCGCCCTCTGGGGGCGCTACAGCTCCATCGTCTGGGGCGCTGCGTATCGCGGTGGTGCCCAAGGGCACAGCGCATTCGTTCTGGCTGACGGTGAAGGCAGGCGCGGAGCAGGCGGGACGCGAAGAGGGCGTGCAAATCCTGTGGAAAGGTCCCGCTGAAGAGACGGACGTGGAGGGACAGCAACGCATCCTCGAGGACTTCATCAACCAGAAGGTAGACGCGATTGTGATGGCGGCGTGCGATGCGGACGGCATGGTGCCCATCGTCAAGCAGGCGATGGCGGCAGGCATTCCTGTTATCACTATCGATTCCGGCGTCAACTCCGACGACCCGCTCAGCTTCGTCGCCACGGATAACGTCGCGGCAGCGGCGAAGGCAGCGGAGGTGCTGTGTGAACTAGTGGGCGGCAAGGGCAAGGTGGGCATGATCCCCTTCATCAAAGGCGCCGCCTCCTCCGAGCAGCGCGAGCAGGGCTTCCGCGAGGGGCTAAAGCGGTGCTCTGGAGTGACGCTTGGACCCGTGCTGTATTCGCAGAGCCAGGTGGAACGCGCTATGCAGGTTACGGAGGATATGCTCACTGCTAACCCCGACCTGGTGGGCATCTTCGCTGCGAACGAGCCGGGCGCCGTGGGCGCGGCAACCGTGCTGGAGCAGCGCGGTCTGGCGGGCAAAGTGAAGCTGGTGGCGTTCGACGCCGCGCAGCCCGAGATAGATGCGCTCCGGCGGGGCACTATCCAGGCGCTGATTGTGCAAAACCCCTTCAAAATGGGCTACGAGGGCGTGAAGCTGGCGGTACGGGCGGTGCGAGGCGACCGCGCGAGCATCCCCAAGCGGGTGGACACAGGCGTCACGGTGGTCACCCAGGAGAACCTCGACAGCCCAGAAGTGCAGGAGCTGCTGAAGGAGAGAAAGTAGCAGGGGAGTGCGGTTTCCTCTGAGAGTACCTGAGATTCTTCGCTCCGCTCAGAATGACAATGCGCTAGAGGGCGAGGCTCCTGCCGAGCCGTTGCGACGGGAGAGGAGGCGCACTAACGTGCGCTACTACGAACAGGAGGGGCTTGTAGTGAAGCACGTGAGGGCTCCCTGTGTGTGAGGAGAGGCTTCTGCTGTGCCGTTTCCCTCTGTCATGCTGAGCGTCAGCGAAGCATCTCGTCTTCTGCTCGTCATGCTGAGCACGGGCGAAGCATCTCCATCAGTTGGCAGAGCGAGATTCTTCGCTCCGCTCAGAATGACCAGTACTGGTCGCGACGGAGCGCGACCCTCCAGTGGCACGGGCATCCTGCGCGTGGGTCATGGGCGAGACGCCCATGCTACAGTGGTCGCGACGGAGCGCGACCCTCCAGTGGCACGGGCATCTTGCGCATGCCCTCAGGGCGGACGCCTGCGAGGGGGTGAAGGCTCATGTTTGGCAAAGTGCCACTGTCTGCGGAGCATGCTATGGTTGGTGATTCAGTCCATCACCTTACTTTTTTCAAACCCCCTCCCTTCTCACTTGACTTTTCCAGCAAAGTTTGTTACAATACCGCATGAACGGGAAAAAAGGTTTCTGTTTTGTTTCCGTGTTCTTTTCCGGTTCGCGATGAAAGGGGCTGACTGCAGGACGAAACCTGGGAACAGTCATGCAGCGTGTTCCCAGCGAGAGGTCATGCTGCATCGTGACCTGATTGGAGGGGGGATATCAGCCATGTGGCAGCGACCGGAGAACGACCAGTTTGCAGAGGAGCTCTTCCTTGCGGGAGAGCGCGTTGCTCCAGGCGTGTACAGGCAGGTAGGGAGTGACAAAGTGATTCGGTTGGAGAAAGAAGACGTGCTGCCTGCGAGCTGCGACGGACACGTCGCGTGCTATGTGCGTATCCAGAACCTGTGGTCACAGATTCAGGCGATGCGGACGTAGGAAGGCTTTACACTCGGTTGGAGCCGACGGCAAGGGTGCCGTCGGCTCTTGTGCTACTCTATAGCAAGGCGCCACATCCCCAAACGGCGGTATCTCTCGTAGCGGCTCTCGCGCAGTTTGCTCACAGAGAGCTTCTGCAGGGGCGGAAGGTGTCGGAGCAACGCCTCCTTCACGATGTGCGCGGCGCGCAAAGGGTCTCGGTGCGCCCCGCCGAGCGGTTCCTCGATCACCTCGTCTACCACGCCGAACCGCAGGGCGTCGTGCGCGGTTAGTTTCAGCGCTTCTGCTGCTTCAGGAGCACGCTTCGGGTCGCGCCAGATGATGGCGGCGCACCCTTCGGGAGGAATAACCGAGTAGATGGCGTACTCCTGCATCAGCACCCTGTCGGCAACCGCGATGCCCAGCGCGCCGCCACTTCCCCCCTCGCCGATAATCACCGAGACGATGGGCACCTTCAGCAGAATCATCTCGCGCAAGTTGCGTGCGATGGCTTCGCTGATACCGCGCCCTTCCGACTCCACCCCCGGGTCGGCGGCGGGGGTATCCACGAAGGTAACCACCGGACGCCCGAACTTTTCCGCCAGCTGCATTAGCCGAAGCGCCTTGCGGTAGCCCTCAGGCTTCGCCATACCGAAGTTGCGCTTCTGACGCTCTTTCAAGTCACGCCCCTTCTGCTGCCCGATGACCATCACGGGCTTCTCCTCCAGCCACGCCATCCCGCCCACGATGGCGCCGTCGTCGCCGAACTGGCGGTCACCGTGCAGCTCTACGAAGTCGTCGAAGATGGCGCGAATGTAGTCCAGTGTGTAGGGACGCTGTGGGTGACGCGCCAGCAACGTGCGGTCCCACGGGGTCAGGTTGCGGAAAATCTCGCGCAGCAGCCGTTCGCGGTCTCGCTCGAGCGCGGCAATCTCCTCGCTCTTGTCGATGCCCTGTTCCGCTGTGAGGCGCTTGAGCGCCTCGATGTTGGCGTCCAGCTCGGCGATCGGTTTCTCGAAGTCCAGAACGGTTCGCACCTCGTCTATCCCCCCACGAAGAAGCGCAATACCTTGTGCAGAGTGTACTTCAGCTCCTTGCGCGGCACAATCAGGTCCACCATGCCGTGTTCCAGCTGAAACTCAGCGGTCTGGAAGTTAGGTGGCGGCTTGACCACCTGCGCTTGTTGCGCCACGCGCTGCCCGGCAAAGCCAACCAGCGCTCCCGGCTCGGCGATGACCACGTCGCCTACCGAGGCGTAGCTGGCGAGCACGCCTGCCATCGTCGGGTCGGTCAGCACGCTGACGTAGGGCACTGCCGCTTCGTGGAGCCTAGCAGCAGCGGCGCAGGTTTTCGCCATCTGCATTAGCGAGAGCAATCCCTCCTGCATCCGCGCGCCGCCCGAAGTAGAGCAGATGACTATCGGCAGGCGTTGCTCCAGGGCATGCTCCATTGCACGCGCTACCTTCTCGCCGACCGCGCTGCCCATACTGCCGCCCATGAAGGCGAAGTCCATCACCGCCAGCACGATGGGAATGCCCGATAGCGTACAGGTACCGCTGACTATCGCCTCTGGCAGCCCCGAATTCGACCTGCCCTTCTGCAGCTTGTCAGCATATTCGGGGAAGCCCAGAGGGTCATCAGAGACAATCTCCGCGTCGCGCTCCACAAAGGTATCGGGGTCTGCCAGCAGGGCGATGCGCTCGCGCGCCGAGAGGCGATGGTGGTGTCCACAGCGCGGGCACACCTTCAGGTTCCTCTCGAAGTCCCGGGCGAACAGTATCTGCTGACAGCCGTTACACTTGACCCATGCGTCGTTCATCTCTTCCAGCACGACCTTCTGCGCGGCGTTCTGCCTGCCGAACCATCCCTTCCGCATTTTCCCTCCTCCCGCACGGGCAGGATTCGCCAGACGGCAAACCGAAATCTGCCTCCGCACGATGCCGTCAGGACTGAGGTGATGCGTTCGTGACTCTGCACGACCTCCGTAAAGAGATTGACCAGATAGACGAGCAAATCCTGCACCTGCTCAACCGGCGCGCGGAGCTGGCGCAGCAGATTGGCAAGATGAAGGCGCGTTCGCGCACACAGTTCTTCACGCCCGAACGCGAGCAGCAGATTTACCGTCGCCTCGCCCAGCTAAACCAGGGACCGCTCTCCCAGCAGCAGTTGCGCGCTATCTTCCGCGAGATTATCTCCGCCGCGCGCGCTATGGAAAAGCCCCTCGTCATCGCCTACTGGGGACCGCCGGGCACTTTCAGCCACCAGGCAGGCGTGAGCAAGTTCGGCAATAGCAGTGAGTTCGTGCCTGTGGACTCTATTCAGGATGTCTTCCACGAGGTAGAGCGCTCCAGTGCGGACTATGGCGTCGTGCCTGTGGAGAACTCCACCGCTGGCGTCATCCCCGAGACGCTAGACCAGTTTATGAACACCAACCTCAAAATCTGCTCGGAAGTGTACGTGCCGATCAGCTACTACCTGGTCTCGCTGAACACACTGGAGAACGTGAAGCGCGTGTACACAGGCGCACAGCCCCGGGAGCAGTGCAAAGGCTGGCTGCGTCAGCATCTGCCAGGCGTAGAGGTCATAGAGGTCTCCACGACCGCACGCGCGGCGGAGATGGCGAAGGCAGACCCCGACTCGGCGGCGATTACCAACTTGCTGTCCGCGCAGATGTACGACGTGCCGATTATCTGTGAGCATCTGGAGGACAACCCGCACAACCGCACTCGCTTCCTCGTCATCGGCTACAACGAGCCCGAACCGACAGGTAAGGACAAGACCTCCGTGATGTTCTCGGTGCACAACCGTCCGGGCGCGCTCTTCCGCGCGATGGCAGCGTTTGAGATGTACAGCGTGAACATGACCATGATCGAGAGCCGACCGACCAAGCTGGTGCCAGGAGAGTATATCTTTTACGTGGACGTGCAGGGGCATATCAAGGACGCTCCCGTCGCCAAAGCGCTAGCGGCGCTGCGCGAACGGAGCCTGTTCGTCACGGTGTTGGGTTCGTACCCGGAGGCAGAGTAGCGAGCGGAGCCGAATACGTTTGTGTTGCGCACTTCAGGGCACCACGGAAGGTAAAGCCTTCTTCTCTAGTTCCACGCCGTACGGTTTTTTTGTGCCTCCCCTTGCAAAAAGCAGGATTCTGGCACGATTCTTGCAGTAAATACAGGGTAGCAAAGGAAGTGTTGCGGCGGATGCCGCGCGTTTTGCCCGTGTTCGCCGCCCGCGCCGTGTAGGTTCAGGGAAGCGTAGCACCGGGCGAGGTACGAGACAGGAGGAAGTAGCAATGCACACCGGAACCGTCAAGTGGTTTAATGACGCCAAGGGCTACGGCTTCATTAAACCCGATGACAGCGACAAGGACGTGTTCGTGCACTACACAGCGATTCAGATGCGCGGGCACAAGACCCTGACAGAAGGGCAGCGCGTGCAGTTTGAAATCGTGGAGGGCGCGAAAGGTCCGCAAGCTGCTAACGTCGTTGCGCTGTAGGCGTCACTCATCTCCGAACACGAAGCGCCGGTCTTGTGACCGGCGCTTTATCGCCAGCGAGGGGGCAGAAACCTGCAACGGCAACTGCTCTGCCGAGGCTGATACTTCAGCCCATCAGTTGGCGAGGCTAACCGTGGAACGGGGCAGTGCTCTGCACTCGTGTAACAATCGCTATACCATCATCCTTGCGCTTATCCGTTTGGGGGAGCAATGGGACGCCTCACGAAATGCTCGCCTCGGCTGTTTCTGCCCCAAACAGGACTACAGCGGCAGGGCTTGTGGAGAGGGATGGTATGGAGGCAGCCTAAGATAGGCGAGTTCGCGACCTTCTCTCCAGATGGCTCCTGGTTTGCTGTGTATGCTGGGTTCCGCACGCTGGCGATTTTCCGTACAGCGGACGGCAAGCTGCTACGCTTCCTTGGTGAAGAAGTAGGCATATCCTTGCCTGCTGCTTGCTCTCCCGACGGCAAATTGCTGGCAACGGGCGGAACAGCGAAGCGCCTCCTCCTGTGGCGTGTGGAAGAGGGCACACTCGCGGGCATGGTGACTGCACCTGCCTCTGACCTATATTACCTGCGCTTCTCCCCTGATGGAAGCACAGTAGTCTCTTGTCACGACTGGGGTCACCTCTGTCTGTGGGAGGTGCAGCCGCCTCGCCTGCGATGGGAAGTAGACCTTCCTCTCGGCAAACAGATTTGCCCAGCTTTCTCCTCTAGCGGTGACCAGCTTATCGTGGGCGGTCAGGGCGGATATGTGCTTCTCCGAGTTCGGGATGGCGCTATTCTCAAGAAGGTGGACATCACAACTACCGAGATGAAATGGAACCGGGAAATCCTCTCCTCCTACTCGAAGAAGCTGCTACAGGTAGAAACGTACGAAGCTCAGCTGGAGAGCGTTTCCTCCGATGGTAGGCGCGTTGCGGGAAGTATCTACCGGCTCAATGTGGTCGGAGTGTGGGACACTCGCAACAAACGGCAGATAGTAAGCCTCCCTCTTTCACCCAACGACCCGCTACACCTCTTGGCTTTGTCTCCAGACGGGAAAGTGCTGGCTCTGTTTTCCTCCGAGGTCGTGCAGCTACGTTCAGTTCCTCGAGGGAGCCTGAGATGCACTATCCGTCCGTCCGATCAGCGCATCCACTCTCTCCACTTCAGTCCAGACGGGAAGGTACTGGCGCTCTCGGGAGATGACGTGCTCAGCCTGTGGCGCGTGGAGGACGGTAGCAAAATGTATAGTATACAGGGGATGACGGAAACAGCAGTAGCCCTTTCTCCCAACGCGCAGATAGTGGCAACGGGCGAGGAAGGTTGCTATATCAGCCTCTGGAAAATCGCTGATGGTACTCTGCTGCGGAGATGGTGGGAGGGTACCCATCACGATGGAATGTACGCTCCCCCGCGCATTGAAAGCATCAGTTTCTCACCAGACGGTAGCCGGCTTGCCGTGCTGACAAGTCAGGGGCAGCTCAGCCTGTGGCGAGTGCGGGACGCGCGCCTGTTGCGACGATGGAAAGGAGTGGAGGGAGGATTCGGTGGCTCACTGTGCTTCAGTCCAGATGGCAAATACCTGGCGGCGGTGGGGGGGATGGACGATTGCTCGGTATGGCTCTGGAACGCCTGGACAGGCGATCTGGTGAAGCGCCTGAGCGGGCACGAGAAGGGGCGCACCAATTGGCTTTACGCCATACGCTTTTCGCCCGATGGAAAAATCCTTGCTGCCGTGGACGGAGAAACCACTGCCAACTTGTGGGATGTGCGTACAGGGCGCCTGTTACGTGAAATCCGAGGAGGTCACTGGGCGAGCACCATCGCCTTTTCGCCCGACGGCATGCTGCTTGCGGTTCCCGGCCGTGACGACATTAAGCTGTGGCGCGTGCGCGATGGGCAGTTAGTACGCTGTCTGCAAGGTGGTCGCATGGCGGAGGAGGTCCAGGACCTAACGTTCTCCCCCGACGGGGCAATGCTCGCTGCTGCACACCAGAACGCTGGGATACTAGTATGGCGCGTTCGGGATGGAACCTTGCTGCGCACGCTGCCTCCGACAGGCGAGAGAGTGTGCTTCTTGCCTGATAGCAAGCGCCTGGTGACAGGGGGCGGCGTTGTCGCCCTGTGGCGGTTGTAGATAGTGACAGGGCACAGACCTGATAGAGGACGCGACGGAGCGCGTCCCTCCAAAAGGGCGGAATCTTGCGGGCACGTGCAGGGCATCGTCTAGCGCTTTGCGTGAGGACGTGGCGGAGGGCGTCGTGCGGAGGAGCGCCTTCGCTGCGGCATGGCGAGAAGCGCGATACCAGGTGCGAAAACTCCTGACCTACCCCATCACTTCCCGAATGGCTTTCTCCAGTTCCTCCGCCTGCTGCGAGCCAATCAACAGCGTGCGCCCGTTGGTGAACTCCAGCTCCACGCCCCAGTTGCCTGACACGTTATACGCCTTGCCCCGCGCACCGTAGCGAATGCCCCAGCCGCCATACTCTAGCAGCGGGTTGTACTGACGCGCCCGCACCGAGCGCACCTGCTCCAGGGGAATCCGTACCCACTTCCAGTGGAAGGGCACAAAGCGCACATACAACCCGTCATGCCGCACGACAGTAATCAGACGCATCGAGGCGAAGAGAGCGGGCAGCACCACCCCTGCCCCCAACCACAGCAACCACACCGCCCACTCAGGCATCTCCTCCCCAGGCAGTGGGCGACGCAAGATAGCGTATCTCCACCACACATACCACGCGGGTGAAACGGCTGATAGCAAGAGCAGCCAGAACCACCACTGCGAAAACCGCTGTTCCTCCCGAAAAAGGGCAAACTGCTCGTCCATCCCTCTGCTCCCTCCCGCAAGAGACCTTTTCCCCCTTGCCAAGAGAATCATAACATATCCATCCGAGCTATGAGGAGATTTCCCCGACTCCTGACGCGCTCTCTGCGGCGCAGGAAAGGCTCCCATGTCAGGCGAATTCCAGAACGAGGAGGTGTGGCAATGAACCTGTTTCAGATGCTTCTACAGAGCGCACAGCGCGATCCCGACAGAACTGCTCTCATCTTCCGTGACCAGCCGATTTCGTACGCGCAGTTGCTGGGCGCAGTCAGCGGTGTGGCGAAAGGACTGCAGGAGCTGGGCATCGAGAAGGGCGACCGCGTTGCGCTGCTCCTGCCCAACGTGCCGCAGTTTGTGATGGCGTACTACGGTTGCCAGGCGCTGGGAGCCATCGCCGTGCCAGCGAACCCGCTGCTAAAGCCTGACGAGCTGCGTTACATCTACAACGATGCGGGTGTCAAGGCGGCGTTGACCATCCCGTTGCTCGCGGACGTGCTGCGAGCGGTGAAGCCACAGGTGCCCAGCCTCCAGCATCTGCTCATCGCAGGCGGTGAGGAACCCGATTTCCTCCCCTTCGACGCGCTGTGGCAGCAGCCCGCTCCAGTGCCCACTCCGCCAGAGTTCAACCCGCGCGAACACCCCGCCGTGTTCCTGTATACCTCTGGCACAACGGGCTTCCCCAAGGGCTGTATGCTCAGCCACCGCAACCTGATTGCCAACTGCGAATCGTGTGTGCCCGTGCTGGAGATGAGCGCGTCGGACAACTTCCTGACGGTGTTGCCATTGTTCCACGCCTTCGCGGGCACGGTGTGCATGCACCTCGCCATCCACGTCGGATGTACCAGCACGCTGGTCGAGCGGTTCACGCCAGACGGCGTGCTGGAGATGATTGAGAAGCACCGCTGCACCATCTTCCCTGCTGTGCCCACGATGTTCGCCGCCATCCTGCACTTCCCGCTACCGCGCGAGTATGACCTCTCCTCGCTCCGAGCGTGCATTTCGGGCGGCGCCCCCATGCCCGTCGCCGTGATGGAGGCGTTCGAGAAGCGGTTCGGCGTCGTCATTCTGGAGGGCGATGGTCCCACCGAGTGCTCGCCCGTCACGTCGGTGAACCCGCTGCGCGGCGTGCGCAAGCCGGGCAGCGTCGGGCTGCCTATCCCTGGCGTGGAGATGAAGATTTTTGACGACAACGACAACGAGGTACCCGTCGGCGAGCTGGGCGAGATTGTGGTGCGCGGCGAGAACGTGATGCTGGGCTACTACAATCAGCCCGAAGCCACTGCCGAGGCGATGCGTAGCGGCTGGTACCACACGGGCGACATCGGCAAGATGGACGAGGACGGCTACTTCTACATCGTCGACCGCAAGAAGGATATGATTATCGTGGGCGGTCTGAACGTGTATCCGCGCGAGGTGGAGGAGGTGCTACACTCCCATCCCGCCGTCGCGGAAGCGGCAGTAGTGGGCGAGTACGATGAGCTGCGCGGCGAGGAGCCAGTGGCGTACGTAGTGCTCAAGCCAGGCGCGGAGGCGACCGAACGCGAGCTGATTCGCTACTGCCGACAGCGGTTGGCGAACTTCAAAGTGCCCAAGCGCGTGGAGTTTCGTGAGTCGCTGCCCAAGTCGGGAACGGGCAAAATCCTGAAGCGCCTGCTGCGCAAGGAAGTAGAACAGGAGCAGGGCGCCAGCGCAGGATGATTGGCACGCTGATTAACACCGCTACGGTCGTCATCGGCACGGGCGTGGGGCTGACGGCGCGGCGCTTCCTGAAGCCGCGCCTGCGCGACACGACCATGCAGGTTATCGGCTTGGTCACAGTGCTCATCGGCGTGCAGATGAG
>JANWXG010000080.1 GCA_025057335.1 bacterium
GGACAGCGAGCCCCTCTAAGAGCAGTGCAGGTACTCGGCGGAGAGGCAGGAGCCTGTAAGTGGCGGTATGGGCGAGCTCATGACGGAGCAGCTCTCTCCATCCGTAGCAGAGGTTCACAGACATCGGGTTGATGACCACAGTGTACGGCAGGGCGAAGCCAGCCCAACCACATCGTAAGTGCATCAGCAGGGTCGGCGTGGGAAGGATGACCACAGGACGCAGGAGCGGATTGCCAAACGACTGCTTCACTTCTACGGCGGACTCTTCTGCGCCCTGCCGCACCTCATCTAGGTTGAGCGCTCGCTCCAGTGAACGGGGGTAGAGCAGCGTGACGTGCCCTAGCCGCTGCCTGCGGTAGGCGAGCGAAGACCATGCCAGCAGCAGGAGATACTTGCCCGAAGAGAAGGCTACCGCTACACCCGCGAGCGCCGCCAAACCCTGCCAGCCATCCCTGAATGCAATTTCACCGAACAACATGACCAGAAAATATCCCAGCACCAACACTGGCAGGTAGAAGAGCCATGCTATCAGAGCTAGCAGTGCCGTAATGAGCGCACGAAGCATCGGTTGTCTCTCCCACTCAGGAGTCTACAACTCCACTGCCTGATGCACCTTCTCCAGAAGAGTCACCGAGATACTTCGCCTTCGGCTCAGCATGACGAGAAAGCTCCCTGTCATTCTGAGCGCAGCGAAGAATCTTTGGAGATGCTTCGCTCACGCTCAGCATGACAATGGGACGGCTCAGCAGGAAGCCTCGCCCTCCAATCCGTCTTGTCGCTCTGAGGTCTGTGTTGTTTGTTCAGGGGAAGCACTTACGTGCTTCACTACAAGCTAAACAGTTTGTCGGGCGCTGTGTTGGTAGTGGCGCACGTCAGTGCGCCTCTCGTCATTGTAAATGCCGCGAAGACTCTCGGTCTGGCAAGGCGCAGGGATGCTTCGCCCCCGCTCAGCATGACATCTTTGTCGTCACCCTGAGCGAAGCGAAGGGTCTCAAACCCACTTCGCCGGCGGCTCAGCAGGACATCCGATGTCATTCTGAGCGAAGCGAAGAATCTCGGAGATGCTTCACTTCGTTCAGCATGACAAGAAGGAAGACGCTTCGCTGACGCTCAGCGTGACTTCACTCCCACTCAGCATGACAGGGAGACGGCTCGGCAGGAGCCTCGCCCTCCAGATTGGCGGATTGGAGCTAGAACCGCTCCGCCTCTTCTCGTGCAATCTGCACCCAGCACACTACCCGTCGTGGGTCGTGGCGAATTGTGTGGCAGTCCTTCATGATGATTTCTACGCGACAGTCGTTCTGGCGCAGAGCCTGCAGCCCCTTGCGCAGGGTATGCCGCACGTGCTCCTCATCGAAGGTATCCGCTGCCAGCACCCCTGGATGGGGTTTCCACGAGAAGATATAACGGTTGCCCAGACGCTCCGCCATCACTTCTACGTTCGCCCAGGGCGACATGGATACCCTCCGTAGGCGAGGGAAGCGCTCCACGACATGCCAGCGGCTGTCCAGTGGCTCGCAACAGCCGTAGCAGTTCAGCCCGAACCGCTCCAGCAGCGACCGCTGGTAGGGGAAGATGAACTCCTCGAACATGTCGGGCGAGACGCCGACCGTCTCCTGGCTCTCTGCGAAGCCCCACATGTCCAGAGTGCGCACGTGCCCCTGAAAATCGGGCTGCGGTAGCTCGTGCGTCCAGCCGAACCCTCCAGAACCCACGTAGGTACCGTCATTGTTCAGGGAAAGCAGACCATTGCTCTCCAGAAAGTCCAGCCGCGCGGCGTGACCATCGCGCAAGAACGCCATCAGCTGGTGTACGCCGTCGGGACGGTCCACCATGTCGTACATCAGCTGTTCCAGCCCGCGTAGGTACACCAGTGTTTGCGTCATGCCCAGCGACCACCACCATACGGTCTTCAGGCGCACCTGCAGAATGTCTCCCAGCGTCTCCTGCGCCAGCGCGAGCAGCTCCGTCGTCGCCTCATAGTCTAACGTTATCTGCGGGAAGCGCAGTTTGTCCATGTCGTCGTAGCTTTTCAGCGGGGCTTCCCAGCGCCACGCGCCACCCCCCTCGCCGCCGATGCGGGTCTCGCGCAACCCCCAGTCGGTCTCAGTGTATACGTGCGCGACGTTGAAGTACGGCTCAATGACCTTATCATCGTGCATCTGCTCGCCCCAGAAGAGTTCGCGTCGCAAGTGCCATTCCCACGCGCGCGCCAGCTGCCCCTCGCACTGGAACACGTCAGGCGTGAGGATTTCGTTCCAGCCGTTTTCGGGGTCGCAGAAAACCAGGGGACGTGTCGGCTCCAGCGCGTTGTGGCGGTACCATAGCTCGCGTTTCTGCTCCTCTTCAGGGCGGGCGGCGAGCTCTGCCACCCGTTTCGCCAGCTCGCGCAGTATCTGGCGGTCGCGCTGGCTCATAGAGTATCGCGGCGGGGCTGCAGTCATCTGTTCTGACATTGGTGTATCTCCTCCTATCAGCAATTTGCTCGCTGGCGCGCCTGCACCTGATGGTAGCGCGCTAGTGCTGGCAGGTAGCGAAAGGGCTCAGATGCTTCGCCTTCGGCTCAGCATGACGAGAGAGCTCCCTGTCATTCTGAGCGCAGCGAAGAATCTCGTTTTGCCTCTTCCAGAGATGCTTCGCTATCGCTCAGCATGACGCAAGGGTTACGGCTCGGCGGGAGCCTCGCCCTCCAGAGGGCATGTGGGGCGCACCCCGTCATGCGCCTGGGGATGCGACAGAGCGCATCCCTCCAAACCACCTCTGGAGGGTCACGTTCCATCGCGACTACGCAAACCCGTCGGCTCGGCGAGAGCCTCGCTCTCCGGTTGTGCACCTGCGGATGCGACAGAGCGCATCCCTCCAAACCACCTCGGAGGGTCGCGCTCCGTCGCGACCTTCCCTACGGCACGGCGGGAGCCTCGACCTCCAGCCTGTTTGTCATTCTGAGCGTCAGCGAAGAATCTCTCAGATGCTTCGCCTTCGGCTCAGCATGACAGGGAGGCGGCTCGGCAGGAGCCTTGCCCCAAAACGACTGATACGGCTTGCCCGCAGGGATTACCTTCCCCAAAGCAAATCGCCAAACCCCCGAACCAGCCAGTAGTTGCGCCCCCAGGTAGTGTACATGAAGCCGGTCACACCTTCCGTCTTCTGCGCCAGTTCATGCCAGCCCTTCACCTCGTCCAGGTTGGGCGCGTCGTAGTAACAGGCAACGAGCGTGCGGAAGCCTTCCCTCTCAAAGAATCTCAGGCTCTCCGCGCGCGGCGCACCACCCCACACGGCGATGACGGTATCCTTGGGGATGTGCTTCCAGGAGCCAGTGAAGTCGCCCTGCACGAGGTAATATCCCGCGCGGGCGTTATGGTGCGGGTCAAACATGTCTGACCAGACATACACCTGCACCTTCGGGTTGAGCCGGCGCAAGAGGCGTATCTGTCTCGTCACACACTCGCCTAGCAGCTTCGCCATATCCCTACCCCGGCAGGCGGCACAGGTTCCTCCCATGCGCACCTCGTCCATGTTCAGCAGCACCTTGTTGAAACTCAGCTGTTCCCACAGCCGCTTTGCCTCGTGCTCGTAGACCTCATAGAGGGCGGGCTCTGCCATACACAGGGTGACTTGGCTCTCGTAGATGACCATCGGGTGATACCAGCTGACGCGCAGGCGTTGTCCCTCGCGGATGCGGCTGCCTGGCAGTATTTTCAGGGTCGGAGCGGGGCGCTCCACGTTCCAGAAGGAGAAGCTGGGGTCCACTAGCGGCGCGTAATCCTTGCCCTCTTCGTAGGTGAGGGACCTGTCTTCGCTACGCACCACAACGGGCGTGCCCGGACGGCGCAGCACGTTGAGCGGTCCCACTTCCTCCAGCGTCCAGTCGTCTACCCAGAATTTACCCGCCTGCCCATCCCAGATGCCGACGTACACTCTCACGGTTTCGTGCTCCATGCTGTTGAAGAGGAGTGTCAGCTTGAGCCAGTCGGAGGTCTCAGGCACATCGAAGCTGCGAGGGGCAAGGTCGCGGTCGCCCGCCAGCACCAGCAGGCGCAGATTGGAACGCGGGCGCAGCCCCTCCGTTTTCACCCACACACTCATACGGTAGCAACGGTAAGGACGCACGCGCACCTCCTGCATGACGCGGGCGTTACCGGCGGGCTGGGCGCGGAAGTTCTCGAAGCGCAGGGAGGCTTTCCCACTGCGCACCACCTGCGTATCGGGGAAGGAAACCACTCCCGGCTCGTCGTGGAAGGCGAACGCCTTCATGCGGTTGCCCTCGAACTCCTCGAAACCGCCGTTCACGATGCTCACAGGCGGGTCGGGGACGTGTCGCGCCTCGCCTCCCTGCACAGTGAAAAGCGCATCCTTCACTGGTAAGCCTTCCGCCAGGTGCAAGTCGTGCCACAGCGCACCGCCGCCGTAGCCAACCGAGAAGATGGCGGGGATGAGCTCCAGCTTCAACCGCTCGCAGGTCTGCTTCACCTGCTGCAAGCGGCGGAAGTACTCTGGCGGCTGTTTGCAGAGCGCGTCCAGATTCGCCGAGAGCACAGCGCCATTGTAGCCGTGTCGCGCCGCCTCCTCCAGCACGGCGGTAATCTGTGCCACATCCTCATCGCGGTTCAATCCCCAGCCGAAAATCCACACCCAGCGGTCGCGGTAACCTTGGGCAAGCGCCATGCTGCTCCACACAAGCAACATGAGAAGAAGAGGCAGTCTGAGCAAGGTCAGCACCTCCTGAAGGTTGGTGTAGAGAGCGATTGCCTGTACTGTGTTCGTGATTTTGTGGAATAACCCTTTGGGAATCGTATTGTGAATGAAAGGATTTGTGACGCGATGGCATTACGGGCGGCTTCCACGCATCACGAAGAGCAAATCATCCGCAAACTCCAGGTCGTTTTCGGAGCAGCAGGGGCAGCTGCAGGAGCTTTAGTAACATTTCCGATTCATCCGCTGGCTGCGATAGTCGGTAGCGTCGCAGGCGCCTTTGCCAGTCTCATGATGGCATATCGGCGGGTAGTTGTGGCAGTAGCCCGCCGTTGGTCGCTAGAAGAGCCTCCCCGCACTAGCCGCACTGCGTTCGCGTTCTACCTGGCGGCGCTGAGGAGCAATCATCTGGATGACATCAGTCGCGCGCGCCTAGAGCGGTGTCTGGTGGAAGCAGACGTGAGGGCAGGGGTCTTCTCTGCGGGGCGGGTGTCTATCTACCGTCGTCGCTTCCACGTGCAACCCGATGACCCCGGTCCTGCCTTCTTGCTCGCGGCGGCATACAAGCAAGGGTGGCTGGCGCCTGACGAGCAGATGCTGCCCGTCTGGATACGTGTCGTGCGCGAGGAGTGGAAGGAACATCCGTTGTGGGACCGTTTCAACCTATCACGCCAGAAGCTGCTGGAAGAGTTAGCCCATCGCATCGTGCAGCAGGGGGATGTGACGCCTGAATGCGTGGAGGTCGTCACGCAGGCGTATGCCACCAATCCCCATCACACCGGCTGGCTCACCTACTTAGCGCGTGCCTATCCCCCGCGCACCGACCCGCAAGCGCTCAAGGTATACTACGCCTTCTTCAAGCAGGCACCGCGCGACATTGCCAACACGCGCTTCCTGGCTGACTACGTGGCGGAGCATCTGCAGGGCAAACCGTGGGAGGCGGAGGTATTGCGTGCGGCGGCGGGACTGGCTGGGGAAGAGCAACCTCGTTATCTACTCGCTCTGGCACGATGCTACATGCAGATGCGCAGCACAGATGAGCAGGCGCTGGAGGCATACCGCAAGGCGTTTGCGATTACCCCAGATGACCCACAGGTGTTGGCAGCACTGTCTCTGGCATTGGCACGCAACCGGGTTTACGAGGAACAGGCGGAGGAGTTATACAAGCGGTCGCTGAAGAGCGAGAAGACGTTGACTCCCTTGCTGGAGGAGCTGGGAGGCAGCCTCGCCGACGTGCAAAGCGCGATGGCACACTGTCTTGCACAGCGCGGAGCGCAAACGAAAAGCGCCATCGCCCTCTACGCGAAAGCGTTCCAGCACGACCCGTCCGATGCGGTCGTCGCCTACGCCTACGCTAAGGCGCTAAGCGTCGCTGAAGACTATTCCGCTAGGGCGATGCCGGTGTACGCCGTCGCCCATAAGCACTACCCCGATGATGTGGACATCATGGTGGCGCTGGCGAGGGCATACGCCCAGAATGGCAAGACTGACCATGAAGCCACACACGTCTACCAGAAGGTGCTGCACGCCCGCAAGGAGTGGGAAGGGATGTGCGAGACGCTCGCGCGGCTCTACGCGGGGGCGGAGCGCCGTCCCGAGCTGGCGCTACAGCTGTGGAAGCGTCTGGCAGAGGAGCAGCCTCAGAACGCCGAAGTGCGCAAGTGGATAGCTGCCGAATATCTGCGCCGTCGTGAGGTGAAAAACGCCCTCACTTACTACCAGCAGGCGGCGCAGGTTGCCCCCGATGACTTCGAGGCACAGTTCCACACAGGCAAGCTGCTGCTGGAGCACACCAACGACTTGTCAGGCGCCCTGCAGGCGTTGCAAGCAGCGGTGGGGATGCAACCGCTGCATCTGGAGGCGAACCTGTTGCTGAGCGAGGTGCTAGTGCGCATGGAGGTCTACCCAGCAGCGCAGACGGTGTACGAGCACATCCTGGAGAACATTGACCAGGACAACGTGCGCGCCCTGCAGGGATTAGCCCGTATGAAGCACCTCACCGACCACGATGTGCTTGCTGCCGTTCGGCTCTACGAGCGCGCAGTGACCCTGGACCCCGAGAACGTAGATCTCTGGAAGGAGCTGGCGGAGTTCACTAAAGACCATGGCATGGTAGACCGGGAAATCCGTGCGCTGGAGACGCTCACCCGGTTGGACCCGCGCGAGAGCGCCCATCACGTCCGTCTGGGCGAGCTCTACGTTATCGATGGCGACTTCCGCCGCGCGGAGGAGCATCTGCGGCTGGCGATTTCGCTGGGAGCGCAGGGTACCGCCGTGTTCACCCTGCTAGGCGAAGTGGCTACTCGTGCGCGTCGCAGTGCCTGAAGGTGCCTACCAATCTCCTGCCCAATCTGGTATACTAAGAAGAAAGCCCGCAGGAGAGAACCGATGGCACAGCACATTCGCGAGGGTCTCAGCTTCGACGACGTGCTGCTGGAACCGCGCGGCACGGAGGTCACTCCCGACCAGGTTGACACATCCACCCGACTGGTAGCCGACATCACGCTACGTGTTCCCATCGTGAGCTCACCGATGGATACCGTCACCGAGGCACGGATGGCGATTGCCATTGCGCGAGAGGGGGGCGTCGGCGTCATCCACCGCAACATGAGCATTGAGCGCCAGGCGGAAGAGGTAGACAAGGTGAAGCGCTCTGAGCACGGCATCATCGTCAACCCCATCTCGCTCAGCCCGCACGACACCATCCGCGATGCGCTCGCCATCATGGAGCGGTACCATATCTCGGGCGTGCCCATCACCGACGAGAACGGCATCCTGGTGGGCATCCTCACCAACCGCGACATCCGCTTCGAGCAGAACTTTGACCGGCGTATCGAGGAGGTGATGACGCGCGAAGGGCTCATTACCGCCCCGGTGGGCACTACCCTAGAGCAGGCGCAAGAAATCCTGCAGGAGCATCGCATTGAGAAGCTCCCCATCGTGGACGAACACTTCCACTTGCGCGGGCTCATCACGATTAAGGACATCCTCAAAATCCGTCAGTATCCGCAAGCGACGAAGGACAGCAAGGGGCGATTGCGTGTGGGCGCGGCAGTCGGTCCCCTACGACAAACACTGGAGCGGGTGAGTGCCCTCGTGGAGGCAGGCGTGGACTTCGTGGTGGTCGACTCGGCGCACGGACATTCGGCAGGGGTCATCAACGCGGTCAAAGCCATCAAGCGGGCGTTTCCCGACCTGCCGGTGGTGGCGGGCAACGTGGCGACGAAGGAGGGCACCCGCGCGCTGATAGAAGCGGGAGCAGACTGCATCCGCGTGGGCATTGGTGCAGGTTCCATCTGCACGACGCGCGTCGTCGCGGGAGTGGGCGTGCCACAGCTGACCGCGATTATGGACTGTGCGGAAGAGGCAGCGAAGTACGACATCCCCACCATTGCGGACGGCGGCATCCGCTGGTCTGGTGACATCACGAAAGCATTAGCCGCAGGCGCCTCCTGCGTGATGGTGGGCAACCTGCTAGCGGGAAGCGAAGAGGCGCCTGGCGAGGTGGTGCTGTATCAGGGACGCGCCTACAAGGACTATCGGGGCATGGGGTCCCTTGGCGCGATGCAGGAGGGCAGCAGCGACCGCTACTTCCAGCAGCGTGCCGAGCGCATCGTGCCCGAAGGCGTAGAGGGGCGCGTGCCCTACAAGGGACCCATTTCGGAGATTATCTACCAACTGGTCGGTGGAGTGCGTTCGGGAATGGGCTATCTAGGCGCGCGCAACATCAAGGAGCTGCAACAGAACGCGCGATTCATCCGTATTACTAGTGCGGGGCTGCGGGAAAGCCATCCGCATGACATCTGGATTGTGAAGGAACCACCCAATTACGCCTCTGGCTGGAGCAGCGGACAACTTCTCTCCGAAGAGTAGAGCGGGAGCAGGAAAAGATGAGCGCTCTGACACTGAATCGCGCGATGTTTGCGCTCGCGGTCGCGGGGATGGTGGTCGCGGGGTTGCTGTGGTACTGGCACGCCCAGAATGCCGACATTCCCTGCACCAACGCAGGCTGTGATAAGGTAGCACAGCATCCTTCCTCGCGCCTGTTCGGCATTCCTGTTGCTGCTTACGGCACGTTGTTCTATCTGTCCTTTGCTGTGTTGTGTGCTCTCCGTCCCTCCGTGCCTGCTGTACGCCAGCGATTGTTCGCCCACCTAATCCTGCTGTGGGGCACAACGGGGTTTCTCTTCTCGGTATACTTAACCTATCTGGAGCTCTTTGTCATCCGCGCCATCTGTCAGTGGTGTGTCGCGTCGGCAGTGATTGCCACCGCACTGTTTGTGCTAAGCGCGCTGACGTGGCGCCAACCACAACTGCTTGTAGTACCATCTGAAGCGTAGGGGGAGAGATGAAGTCGGAGACAAGGTTCTTGTTGATTATGTTAGGGCTAGTGCTGTTCCTGGGGGTGGGCCTGGCAGCGCTGAACTACTACACACGCCCGCCGAAGCCCCCCGCCGTACAGCAGACGGAGATTAAGCTGAGCGACTTGCTAGCTCCTGGCAGACCTGAGAAAGGCAACCCGAATGCCAAAGTGGTGATTGTAGAGTTTACCGACCTGCAGTGTCCCTCATGTCGGCGGGGCAGTGAGGCGGTGGAACAGCTGATGCTGCAATACGAGGGGAAGATTCGCCTGATATGCCGGCACTATCCTCTCGACATCCACGACCGAGCTCGCCTCTACGCGCAGGCAGCGGAAGCAGCACACCGCCAAGGCAAGTTCTGGGAGATGAAGGCGCTCATCTTTAGCGAGCAGAATGTCTCCCCAAAGCGGCTGGAGGAGTTCGCGCAGTCGCTTGGCTTGAACATGGAGCAGTTCCGAAAGGATATGAAAAGCCCCGAAGTGATACAAGCCGTAGAGGAGGACCTTGCCACAGGAAGGCGGTTCGGCGTTTCCTCGACACCGACCTACTTTCTCTTCGTAGGTGAGAAAGGGCAGATGGTTCAGGGGAATACCGCCCTGGTCGCCGAGATACAGCGGGTGATGGAGGGGGAGTAGCCGCTCGTAGCGTGCTGCGAAAGTATCTTCTGGCAGTGTTCGTAACTTGAGATGCTTCGCCTTCGGCTCAGCATGACAGGGAGAACGGCTCGGCGGGAGCCTCGCCCGCCAGACATGGGATTGGAGGGCGAACCTCCTGGTGAGCCGTCTTTGCCAACCCTGCCTTCGCGTGAACGGGGAGGAGAACGGCTCGGC
>JANWXG010000081.1 GCA_025057335.1 bacterium
GGCAGGCTACAACCGCCTGCGCGTGGACGGCGAACCCGTCGACCTGAGCGAACAGCCCATCCCCACGCTCGACCGCTACAAGATTCACCACATCGAGGTCGTCGTCGACCGCATCATCATCCGCGCTGGCATCGAGAAGCGCCTCGCCGACTCGGTAGAGACCGCCATGCGCATGGGGCAGGGCGTGGTCGTTGCGCAGGTTGTAGACGGCGAGGAGCTGGTCTTCTCCGAGAACTTCGCCTGCGCCGCCTGTGGCATCAGCCTGCCCGAAATCGAGCCGCGCAGCTTCTCCTTCAACAGCCCCTACGGCGCCTGCCCAGAGTGCCACGGCTTGGGCTTCAAGACCGAGTTCGACCCCGCGCTCATCGTGCCCGACCCCAGCAAGAGTATCGCCGAGGGCGCTATCGAGCCCTTCACCACCAAAGACGGTCTCATGCCCTACTACGAGGGACTGCTGCGCGGCGTAGCGCAGAAACTGGGCTTCACGCTACACACCCCGCTCAACCAGCTCAGCGAAAAGCAGTGGCATGACTTGTTCTACGGCGTAGAGGGCAACGTCACTGTCACCTTCCGCAACCGCTGGGGGCGCACCCGCTACTTCGATAGCGAGTTCGAGGGCATCGTCACGATGCTTCAGCGCCGCTACGACGAGACCGAATCGGAGAACGTGCGCGAGTGGCTACAACGCTACATGTCCGATAAGCCCTGCCCGAAGTGCAAAGGGCTGCGCCTGAAAGACGAGAGCCTGGCGGTCACCGTCGGCGGGCTGAACATCGCGCAGCTGACCGCCCTGTCGGTAGAGGAGGCGCAACGCTTTTTCGAGCAGCTGCCCCTGCACCTGAACGAACGCCAGCGCCACATCGCCCATCAGTTGCTGCGCGAAATCCAGACGCGACTGGGCTTTCTGATAGACGTCGGGCTGGGCTACCTGACCCTCGACCGCCCCGCCTCCACCCTTGCAGGAGGCGAAGCGCAGCGCATCCGCCTCGCCACGCAAATCGGCAGCGGGCTGATGGGCGTGCTGTATATCCTCGACGAGCCGAGCATCGGGCTGCATCAGCGCGACAACCAGAAGCTCATCAACACCCTGCTGCACTTGCGCGACCTCGGCAACACTATCATCGTCGTCGAACACGATGAGGACACCATCCGCACCGCCGACCACATCATCGACATCGGTCCGGGCGCGGGCGAACACGGCGGCTACATCGTCGCGCAGGGCACCGTGGAGGACATCATCGCCTGCGAGCAGTCCATCACGGGGCAGTATCTCAGCGGCAAGCGCAAAATCCCCGTGCCCCTCGTGCGCCGTCAGCCAGGCGACCGCTGGTTGACCATCCGCGGCGCGCGCCAGCATAACCTCAAGAACATCACCGTGCGCATCCCGCTGGGGCTGTTTGTGTGCGTCACAGGCGTGTCGGGCTCGGGCAAGTCCACCCTGATTCAGGAGACCCTCTACCCGCGCCTGATGTATCAGGTCTACGGCTCGCACCCCCTGTGGGGCGAACACGACGGCATCGACGGTATCGAGCATATCGACAAGGTTGTAGACATCGACCAGTCGCCCATCGGGCGCACGCCGCGCTCGAATCCCGCCACCTACACCGGCGTGTTTGACCTCATCCGTGACCTGTTCGCCAACACGCAGGACGCCCGCGTGCGTGGTTACAAGCCGGGGCGGTTCAGCTTCAACGTCAAGGGCGGGCGGTGCGAGGCGTGTAGGGGCGACGGCATCATCAAAATCGAAATGCACTTCCTGCCCGACGTGTACGTGCCCTGCGAAGTGTGCAAGGGCAAGCGCTACAACCGCGAGACGCTGGAAGTGAAGTACAGGGGCAAATCCATCGCTGACGTGCTGGATATGACCGTCGAGGAGGCGCTGGAGTTCTTCAAAGCCATTCCTCCCATCGCCCGCAAGCTGCAGACTCTGCACGACGTAGGGCTAGACTACATGAAGCTGGGGCAACCTGCCACCACCCTTTCGGGGGGCGAGGCGCAGCGCGTGAAGCTGGCGACTGAGCTCTCCAAGCGCGGCACGGGCAAGACCGTCTACATCCTGGACGAGCCGACCACAGGACTCCACTTCGCCGATATCGAGAAGCTGCTCAACGTGTTGCATCGCCTTGTGGACAACGGCAATACGGTCATCGTCATCGAACACAATCTAGACGTCATCAAGACCGCCGACTGGATTATCGACCTCGGTCCCGAAGGAGGAGCAGAGGGTGGATATGTAGTGGCGGAGGGACCGCCCGAGGTGGTCGCGCAGGTAGAAGCCAGCTACACGGGGCAGTTCTTGCGTAAGATGCTACAAGCGTGCGAACAGGAGCCAGAACGGGAAAAGGTATACTCCTAAGCGAGCATGTCCTGTGATGCCCCATCAGGGGGGCGAGGTTCTTGTCGAACTGTCAGCCTCCTCCCCGTTCTGGGAACGGCTCACCCGGAGGTCCGCTCTCCACAAGGTTCATTTGGAGAGCGAGGCTCCCGCCGAGCTGTTGAGGTTGAGCGGTTTCCAGAGGCTTTTTGGAGGGATAAGCCCTGTCGCATCCGCCTGCGAAAGGTCACGGCAAAGCGTGACCCTCCAGATGATTGGAGGGACGCGCTTCGTTGCGTCCACACACAGATCGTCTCTGGGGGGATGCGCTCTGTCGCATCCGCATGGTCACCGTTTGGAGGGATGCGCTCCGTCGCATCCACAAACATACGACGAAGCACGAGCCGCCACGCGCTCTGAGAGCAGGTCTCCTGCCGAGCCGTCCCCCTTCATGCCAAGCGCAAACAAAGCATCCCCTGAAACCATCCGCGTGCGCCCAGAGTGATAGAAGGCGCACTGACGTGCCCTACTACCAGCACAGAGCGCTCTGGCACGGCTCGTCGTGAAGCACGTGAGTGCTTTTCCTTGACAAACAACACACACTTCCAAGTAACACTGGAGGGCAAGGCTCTTGCCGAGCCGTCCTCCCTCTCGTTCATGGAGGAGGCAGGAGGCTTTTCGGCTCACCAGGAGGTTCGCCCTCCAAATCGTCGTGGGCACTGTTGCTGGTAGTCGCATACGTCAGCGCGCCGTTGTCACGCTGAGCGACAGCGAAGTATCTGCGAGATTATCCGCTTCGCATAGAATGGCTGGTATTAGTCGCGATGGAGCGCGACCCTCCAGACTAGCGTCTGGTCGCGACAAAGCGCGACCCTCCAAAAATTTACTGGAGGGATGCGCTCTGTCGCATCCACAGAGACACGACGGGGCACGCCCATCCCGAGACAGTCTGGGGGAATGCGCTCTGTCGTATCCCTGGGCGTACGACGGGGCGCAATCTTCCACAGGAAGCCGGAGCCATTCGCTTCGCCCACAAGGACAACGGCGCGAGGGGCTTTCTCCTGTCCAAAACCCGAGACCTTCACACAGCACTAATCGAAGATGTCAAACAGGTCTTCGAGGTAAGACTTCTTCTTGCGCTTGCGACGGTACTTGTAATCCTCATCGTCATCGTATGGAATCGGCTCGCGCAGCGGAGTGTACGCCCGCGACGGTCGCGCGGCTCGCTCGATAATCTTCTCCAGCTCGCCACGCTCCAGCCATACTCCCCGGCAGTGTGGACAGTAGTCTATCTCCACCCCATCTCGATCGACAGGAACCAGTATCTCCTGGCAGGACGGACAGAGTAACCTTCCCGTAAGCGGCATGTGATACAACCTCCTGGACTCGCCCACAGTGAAGCGCCCGCACGCGGTGCACACCTTATTGTACCCCAGCTAGCAGGCAGGATTCGCCCCTTCTCAGACGAACAGAATCTGTAAAATACCCGGTAGTGGCAAGGAGGGCACACTGTGTCTTCACAGGTATACCTCGCTGTAGACCTAGGCGCGGAGAGCGGGCGCGTGGTGGCAGGTTTATACGATGGCGCGCGCCTAGAACTGAAAACCTTGCACCGCTTCCCCAACACGCCCCTGCGTCTCCCTGACGCGCTCACCTGGAACGTGCTGCGTCAGTACGCAGAAATTTTGCAAGGCATTGCCCTTGCCGTGCGTGAGGCGGGCGACGCCGTGCGCTCCGTGGGAGTGGATACCTGGGGAGTGGACTTCGGTTTGCTTGACGCGCGCGGAACCCTCTTGACGAATCCCGTGCACTACCGCGACCCGCGCACCAATGGCATCATGGAGAACGTGCAGGCGATGGTGGGAGCGGACACGATTTACGAGTACACTGGCATCCAGTTTATGCCGATTAACACGCTCTACCAGCTGGTCGCGGTGCAACAGCAACACCCCGGCTTACTGGAACTAGCGGACAAGATGCTGATGATGCCCGACCTGTTCCACTACTGGCTGAGCGGTGTAATGGTCAGTGAGCGCACCATCGCGAGCACCTCGCAAATGATGGATGCCCGCACGGGCGAGTGGGCACTAGACCTGCTGAGGCATATTGGGCTGCCTACGCACTTCCTCCCGGAGATTGTGCCGCCAGGTACCCCCCTGGGCAAACTCCGTCGGGCGATAGTGGAGGAGACAGGAGCGCCAGCAATAGAGGTGATTACCCCAGGCAGCCACGACACCGCCTCCGCAGTGGCTGCAGTGCCCGCCGCTCCCGGCAGTGACTTCGCTTACATCAGCAGCGGTACGTGGTCGCTGATGGGCGTGGAGTTGTCGGAGCCGCTCATCAATGCTCACTCCCGCACGCTGAACTTCACCAACGAGGGCGGCGTGCACGGCACCATCCGCTTCTTGCGCAACATCATGGGGCTCTGGCTGGTGCAGGAATGCCGTCGTGCCTACGCTCGCGAGGGGCAAGAATATACCTACGAGCAGCTCACGCAGATGGCGGCAGAGGCAGAACCCTTCCGCGCCGTCATCGACCCCGACGACCGACGCTTCCTCAATCCGCCCGATATGCGGCAGGCCATCCGCGAATACTGCGAGACCTCTGCGCAACCTGCCCCCGAAACGCCAGGACAGTTCGTGCGGTGTTGTCTGGAGAGCCTCGCCCTGCGTTATCGCTGGGTGCTGGAACAGCTGCAGAACCTGTTGGGGAGGCGAATCAGCGTCATCCATGTTGTGGGGGGAGGCAGCCAGAACCGACTACTGTGCCAGTTTACCGCCGATGCCTGCCATCGGACGGTGCTCACGGGTCCTGTAGAAGCGACCGCTGCAGGCAACGTCATGCTGCAGATGATCGCGCTGGGCGAGCTGAAAGGCATCACCGAAGGACGTGCGCTCATACGCCGCTCCACGGAGATGGTGGAGTACACGCCACGCGATACAGAGGCGTGGGACTCTGCATACGAGCGGTTCCTACGGCTGGTGGAGTAGGCGCAGTCCTACCGCACGCGCACGATGCTCACTTCTGGCGGGATGAGTACCGCTCTATTCGTGCCGAGCACCCCTTGCGGACGCAGCACGGGCATCATGGCGCGGAACGACTCGGGCGGACGAAGACATGGCATGTCGTCCTGCCAGCCAGCGGAGGGAGTGAAGATGAGCATGTGATACTGGTTCATCGTGAGAGGCTGCGTTAGTCGGAGCAGTAGGGGCTGCGCCTCGGACAATCCGCCGCGCGCCAGCGCTACGTGGAAGGAAACCGCGTTGATCCCGTTCTCCCCAGCCAGAATAGGCGCTCCAGTAGCGAGAGAAAGCAGCATCGCGGGAAACACAAGCATATTCCGCAGCGCGTGGAGAGCCAGAACAGGAAACCGAATCTCTGATGCGGAGGCTGCCGTCTGCCGTATGCAGAGTGGCACCATGTGTCTCACCTCCCAGACTGTCGTCCAGGCTATTACTTCAATGCCGCATCCTGAGCCTCCTGCAGGAGGCAAATACATATCAAGTAACCTACGCAGGCAGGTTTTTCCTACTCACAGCCCATCATCTCTGTAAACGAGTTAGCATGCCGACAAGGGAGCCGTTCGGCTCGCCAAAAAGTTCGCCCTCTGGGAATCTCCGCCCGTAACCTCCCCCCTTTCCTGTTGGGAGAAAGGGGATAGGGGGATGAGGGTGTGACACGAACCCTCCTCCCGCAGACGAAGCCTGTCTGCACAGGGGCAGATGTTCTCTAGAAGGCGAGGTTCCTGCCGAGCCGCCTCCTCCCCGTTCACGGGGAGGCAGGGTGGGGGTTTTTCGGCTCACCGAGAGGTGCGCCCTCCAGAGACCGCACCCGGAGGGCGAGGCTCCCGCCGAGCCGTCCCTCTTCATGCTGAGCGCTAGCGAAGCATCTCACTTGCCCTGTCATGCTGAGCGCTAGCGAAGCATCTCTATTTGACAGGCGATGGGATTCTTCACTGCGCTCAGAATGACAGGAGGCGCACCGACGTGTATCCCGACCAACATGGCGCGCCTCGGCACCAGAGTGCACCCGAAGAACTCGCCAGCTTGTAGTGAAGCACGTAAGTGCTTCCCCTCAGCAAACAACAGGGATATCAGAAGGACATCTGCTCACCATGGCAGCGCGTCAAGAAGACTCCCTCCCCAAGCCGTATCCGAGGCACACTAGGAAGGTTTGCCATCCCAGAGCTTTCCTAGGGTGAGGGGTAAGGCTGAAGAGGGCGGAAAGGCGCTTGAATAGGCAAAAGGCAAAAAAACCCCATAGGTCAGTGCTGCCGCTGACCTATGGGAAGATTTGGGTGTGCTGCCGATAGGATTGTCCAGTATTGCTTAGCCTAACTAAATTATACGATACTTCCTCGCGAATGTCCAGAGGTTTTTTCGCCTCCTGAAAAATTTTTGGGGAAAAAGTTTTTCACAAGCCCCAGCGCCGACGCGCCTCAGCGATGGATTGCAGCTGCTCCTTGCCCAGCGCTTCATGTCCCTTGGGGTTTTCGCCAATCCAGCGGTCGTCGGCTGGCTCATCAGCGCGCTGGTATCGCGTGTCGCAGCTGATGCGGTAGGTGTTGGTCACGTTGTTGAGGGAGCCGTGCATGGTAAACATACCGAAGATGATGGCGTCGCCTGCTTCGAACTCGGTGGTCAGCCATCGTCCGCCGAACTTCTCTACCAGCTCCACTGGGTCCGTAGAGAACCACCCCTCGGTCCTGTCGCGGTCGACATCCAGCCTGCCGTAGGTTTGCTTGAGCCTCTCCAGGCGGTGCGAGCCTTCCAGTATCGCCAGTGGTCCCTTCTCCAGCGGGACGTCGCCCAGCGGAGTCCACATCGTGTACAGGTTCGTCGTGCCTCTGCCCATGTACACGATATCGTAGTGCGCGCCAGTGAAGTCGCCTTTGCCCACCGCGCGCAGCCACTTGTAGTTAAAGGTAATCGCAGGCGCGCCCAGGAAGTCGGTAAAGAACTGCATGACCTCAGGAGACTCCACCACCGCCAGAAACTCGGGAGTGTGCGTGACGGCTCTTGCGCCGCCGAGGAAGGCTCCACGCGCCCCTTCCGCGATGACCGCTTCGTCCAGAGGGTAACGGGGGTCAATCTGCCCATTGGCTGCTAGGTTCTCCAGAATCACTCTGCGCGCTGCCTTGACGCGCTCGGGGTCGTGGAAACGACGGATAAGCAGGTAGCCGTCTTCCTCCATGCGCGCCCGCAGGGCATCCATGTTGCCCATCAGAGCGTTGGCGTCACGCAGGAAGCCCAGATACCTGCCGCCCACCTCCAGCTCGCGCACACCCATTGCTACCTTCATGCTCGCGTCATACCTCCATGCCGCAGGTTTCCTCTTATCATACCTAAATGTCAGCATGGACGCAAGCTGGTGGGGGCGCAAGGCATCTCCCTATCCGACGACGCCGATGCCTTTGAACACAACTCCAGGGAACACTCGCGCCACGTGCGGGTTGCCCAGCCGTTTGTGGACTACCTCCGCCAGCACTTCGCGATAGTCGGTCGTCACGCGCAGGTCGCCAGGTTCTTCCAGGTGGTTCGGTTCCAGACCACGCCAGCGGGCGTACACCTTTCCGCCCCGCACGCCCCCGCCCAGCAAGAGCATCACGCTTGCACGCCCGTGGTCGGTGCCAAGACCGCTGTTCTCGCGCACGCGCCTGCCGAACTCGGTCATCGCCACCAGGGTGACGCGGCGCATCTGTTCGCCCATGTCCCGTGCGAAGGCGGCGAGGCTCGCCCCAAGGTCGGCGAAGTTACTGGCTATCCAGCCGGTGGTGCTGCCCTGCGCGACATGGGTATCCCAGCCGCCTCTGTCCAGGCAAGCCACCTCCAAGCCAACGCGCGCTTTGATGAATGCAGCGACCTGCATCAGCCCGCGTCCCAGCTCGCTATCGGGGTACACCGCGCCGTGAGCGGGACGGTAGCGCGACGGGTCGACGCGCTGCAGAGCCTGCAGCACCTGCAGGGTATCCTGCGCTGCCTGCTGGATGCCCTGACGGTCTGCCCCCGCGTACAGCGCGCGCAGGGCGTGCTGCAAATCCTCCACTCGCGTCACGCCTCTCCCCTTCGGCGGGGTAAGGCGAAAATCGGAAAGGGTCTGCAACACCACTGCGTCGGTGCAGCCGCGCAGAGATTGGGGCAGCACGTTGCTGAAGGCAACCGCACGCAGGGGTGAAGAACCACGATGGGGCACGCTCATCAGGTGGCGGGCAATCCAGCCGCTGCTCGATCCCACCTTCGCCTCGGCGACACCTCTTTCCATCGCCGACATGGCTTCAAAGTGCGAGCGCGAGCGCTCCGCTGAACCACAGGCGTGTACGAACGCCAGCTTGCCTTCCCTGTACAGCGGATAGAGCGGCTTCAGCGCAGGGTGCAGAGCAAACAGGTCGTCCAGAGCCACTGCTCGCTCGTTCGCGGGGCGACGGCGGTCGTTCGGAGCAGGGATAGCCAGGTTGGGACGCAGGCGGTAGTAGGCATCCTCTCCGTAGGGAACCACCATGCTCAGCCCGTCCGCGCCGCCGCGCAGGAACAGGCAGATCAACACGTCCCTCTCCCGCTCCTCTCCCGCTGGTCGGAACGCCACTTGCGCCAGGGCGCTTCCGCCCAGAAACCAACCCAGCGCTGCGGAGACGCCGCCGAGCAAGATTTGTCGGCGTGCAGGCGAGTAGCTGTCACTGTCCCCAAAGCGTATCATGCTCCACCCCTAATACCACGACTGCTATATTCGACCTTCAGCGCTTTCACCAGGTTATCCTGCTTAGCGTGGCAAATGGTATCGCTTCTCTATCCACGCGCTGGCTGCGCTCAGAATGACAACTGGATGGCGAGGCTCCTCGTCCTTGTCATGCTGAGCGATATCGAAGCATCTCCCCGCTGCCTGCTGTGCTGAACGAGGTGAAGGGGTTAGAGATTCTTCGCTGCGCTCAGAATGACAAGGGGAGGGCGGGCTCCTGCCGAGCCACCTCCTCCCCGTTCACGGGGAGGCAGGGTGGGTTTTTTTCGGCTCACCGAGAGGTTCGCCCTCCAACCCGCACCTGGAGGGCGAGGCTCCTGCCAAGCTGTTGCGCGACAGGAGCCAAAGCGCACTGAAGTGCGCTGCTACAAGCAAACGAGCTGGTAGTGAAGCACGTCAGTACTCCCGTTGAGAAGGTGAAGGCTCGACAAGCAAGGGAGTTTGTGGCGCTGCAAAGGGAAGCGCACTAACGTGCGCTACTACAAACGAGACGAGGCTCGTAGTGAAGCACGTCAGTGCTTCCCAGCAGACGAGTTGGTAGTGAAGCACGTCAGTGCTTCCCAGCAAGCGAGTTGGTAGTGAAGCACGTCAGTGCTTCCCAGCAAACGA
Source organism: bacterium (assembly GCA_025057335.1). Classification (GTDB taxonomy): domain Bacteria; phylum Armatimonadota; class HRBIN16; order HRBIN16; family HRBIN16; genus HRBIN16. The sequence continues at coordinate 9,656 of JANWXG010000081.1, forward strand.
GTTGGTAGTGAAGCAAGTTAGTGCTTCCCGACGCGAAAACAGGGCGAGGCGCTCACCGAGCCTTTAGCCCCCTCCCCACCTCCCCGTGAACGGGGAGGAGAAGGCTCCTCTCCTGCTCGCGGGGGCAAGGGGAGGGGAGCGCTATCGGCTCACCAGGCGGTTCGCCCGCCAAATCGTCGTAGGCGCTATGTAGGTGGTAGCGCACGTCAGTGCGCCGTTGT
>JANWXG010000082.1 GCA_025057335.1 bacterium
GGCGCGCGAACGGTTCCCGGTGAAGTTCTTCCTGGTGGCGATGCTGTTTATCATCTTCGATGTGGAGACCATCTTCCTGTATCCCTGGGCGGTCATCTTCCGTGATGCGCCCAATCCCGTGCAGGGTTTCCTGCTGCTGGAGATGGGCGTGTTTATCGCCATCCTGTTCGTGGGCTACTTCTACATGCTGGGCACGCGCGCCTTGGAGTGGGAAGAGTCCGAGCGGGCGCAGCCACGACGGGTGCAGTTGAGGGCGACGGCGGAGCGGCTCGAGCCCGCCCAGAGGGAAGAGGTCGCGCTGTCGCGGTGAGGAGAGGAGCATGAGCGAGACCACAGCCGAGCAGATGAGCGAGCGCGCGGACGTGCTACGGTTGCGCGAACGGTTCCCCCAGGCGATTCAAGAGGTGTATTCCTTTCGCGGGGATACCTGGGTGGTGATAGACAGGAACTACCTCGTGGAGGTGTGCCAGTTTCTGCGCGACGACCCCGAGCTGAGCTACCGTATGCTCTCAGACATCGTGGGCATCGACCAGCTGGGGCGGCGTGAACCGCGCTTCGAGGTGGTGTATAACCTGTACTCTTTCAAGAGCTTCACTCGCCTGTTCCTGAAGGTGCGGGTGAACGAGGGCGAGACCATCCCGTCGGTCACTGGCGTCTACCCCGGCGCCAACTTCCCGGAGCGGGAAGTGTACGACATGTTCGGCATCGTCTTCGAGGGGCATCCCGACCTGCGGCGCATCCTCATGCCCGACGACTGGGTGGGGCATCCGCTGCGCAAGGACTTCCCGCTGGGCGGCGAGCAGGTGGTGTTTGACAAGGGTACGCTGGGTCCCTCTATCGAGGAGGTGCAGACGCCGCACCCGGGCGAGTCCTTCTTTGGCAAGACGGGGCTTTCCAGCAGAGAGTGATAGGCGGAGGCAACGATGAGCATCACACGCGAACAGATGGAGATACTGCCCGGAGCCGCCGAAGGCTCGATGGTCATCAACATGGGACCGCAGCATCCCAGCACGCACGGCGTGTTGCGGCTGGTGGTGGAGCTGGACGGCGAGACCATCGTAGATGTGGTGCCGCACATCGGTTACCTGCACACGGGCATCGAGAAGACCTGCGAATACGAGCAGTACCAGAAGTGCATCCCCCTGGTGGAGCGGATGGACTACCTCTCCGCCATGAACAACTCGCTGGCGTTCGTGCTGTCGGTGGAGAAGCTGCTGGATATCGAGGTGCCTCCGCGCGGCGTGTGGATGCGCATGATTTTCAGCGAGCTGCAACGCATCGCCAGCCATCTGGTGTGGCTGGGCACGCACGCCCTCGACATCGGCGCGATGACCCCCTTCTTCTACTGCTTCCGCGAGCGCGAGCGCATCCTCGACATGTTTGAACATCTGTCGGGTGTGCGCATGTTCCCCTCGTGGATTCAGGTGGGCGGCTGGCGAGCTGACATGCCCGAAGGCTTGCTGGACAAAATCGCCAAGTTCGTGGAAGAGTTCCCCGCCAAGGTGGACGATTACGAGGGACTGCTGACCGAGAACCCCATCTGGGTGGAGCGCACGCGCAACATCGGCATCATTACGGTAGACGAGTGCCTCGCCTACGGCATCACGGGACCCATCCTGCGCGGCAGCGGCTACGCTTTCGACCTGCGCAAAGCCAACCCTTATCTCTACTACGACCAGGTGGAGTTCGACATCCCGACAGGCACGGTAGGCGACGTGTACGACCGCTTCCTCGTGCGCATGGAGGAGATGCGCCAGTCCACGCGCATCCTCAAGCAGTGTCTGGAGCGCATTCCCGAGGGACCTGTGAGCAGCGACGACCGCAAAGTAGTGCCGCCGCCGCGCGAGGAGCTGGACAATAGCATGGAGTCGCTCATCCATCATTTCAAGTTGTGGACGGAGGGCTTCCGCCCGCCCGAGGGTGAGGCGTATGTGCCTATCGAGGGACCCAAGGGCGAAATCGGCTACTACGTGGTGAGCGACGGCAGCAACCGCCCCTGGCGCGTGAAGACACGCCCGCCTTGCTTCATGAACCTGCAGGCGCTGCCCCTGATGAGCAAGGGGCACATGGTGGCGGACATCGTGGCGATTATTGGAAGCATCGACATCGTGTTGGGAGAGATCGACCGATGAGCGAGCCGATTCGACTGGGCGAGTATCCCCGCATGCGACGGGTGGACGAGCGCAAGCCGCCCGAGCTGCGCTTCTCGCAACGAGCGATAGAAGAGCTGGAGCGTATTAAAAAGCACTATCCGAACAAGCGGGCAGCCATGTTGCCTGCGCTGTGGATTGCGCAACGCGAGTACGGCGGCTACCTGCCCCCTGAGGCGCTGATGGAGGTCGCCTACCGCATGGGCACGTCGTATGCCGTCGTGGAGGGCGTGGCAACCTTCTACACAATGTACAACAAACGCCCTGTCGGTCGGGTGATGCTGGAGGTCTGCACGAACCTGACCTGTTCCATCTGCGGCGGCTACGAGATTCTGCGCTATCTGGAAGAGAAGCTGGGCATTCGGGTGGGCGAGACCACGCCCGACGGGCAGTTCACGCTGATGGAGGTGGAATGCCTCAACGACTGTGGCAACGCCCCGGTGATGCAGGTGGGCAACCGCTACTACGGCAACCTCACTCTGGAGAAGATCGACGCGCTGCTGGAAGAGCTGAAGAGCAGCGAGGAGCATACAGTGGTGCAACTGGCAGACACTATCGTGCAATGTCACTTGACGGAGAGTGAGAGGCAGGACATCGAGCGCGCGCTCGCCAGAGCAGCACAGGCGGAGGAGGCGTAAAGATGCCAGAGCGACGGGTTCTGTTTGAGCATCGGGACGTTCCGGGTATCGAGACGTTGGAGGTATACGAGAAGCACGGCGGCTACAGCGCGCTGCGCAAGGCGCTGAGCATGACGCGCCAGCAGGTCATCGACGAGGTGAAGGCGTCGGGAGTGCGCGGACGCGGCGGCGCGGGCTTCCCCGCATGGATTAAATGGAACGGCATCCCCAAAGACGAGAGCAAACCGCACTACGTGCTGTGCAACGCCGACGAGGGCGAGCCGGGCACTTTCAAAGACCGCGAGCTGATGATGCGCCTGCCTCATCAGGTGATTGAGGGCATGGTCATCGCGGGCTATGCCACGCTCGCGAAGGTGGGCTACATCTACATTCGCGGCGAGTACACGGAACCTGCTCGCGTGATGCGCCGCGCTATCGATGAGGCATACCGCGCGGGCTACCTCGGCAAGAACATTCTGGGCAGCGGTGTGGACTTTGACCTGTACATTCACATGGGTGCGGGCTCTTACGAGTGCGGTGAAGAGTCGGCGATGATGAGTTCGCTGATGGGCGAGCGAGGACAGCCGCGCCTGAAGTTTCCCCACGCTCCCCTGCCCACTATCGCAGGGCTGTGGGACTGCCCGACGCTCATTAACAACGTGGAGACGCTCTCCTGTGTGCCCGCGATTATCCGCAACGGGGGCGCATGGTACGCCTCGATGGGCACGGAGAAAAGCACAGGCACGAAAATCTTTTCCGTGAGCGGGCACGTAAACCGTCCGGGCAACTACGAGGTGGAGATGGGCACGCCGCTGATGGAGCTGCTAGAGCTGGCGGGTGGCGTGAAGGGCAAGCTGAAGGCGGTCATCCCTGGCGGCTCCTCGGTGCCTATCCTGCCAGCGGACAAGTGCGACGTGAATCTGGACTACGAGTCGCTGCAGGCGGCAGGCACGATGCTCGGATCGGGCGGGTTCATGGTGCTGAACGACACGGTGTGCATCGTGCGCTTCATGCGCCGTACCGCCGCGTTCTACGCGCATGAGTCGTGCGGCAAGTGCACGCCCTGCCGCGAGGGCACGCGCTGGATGGTGAAGATTTTCGACCGCATCCTGGCGGGCGGTGGACGTATGGAGGATATCGACCTGTTGCTGGACATTTGTGACCAGATCGACGGGCGGTCGTACTGTGGTTTGGGCGATGCGGCGGCGTGGCCCATCCGCGCCAGCATCAAGCACTTCCGCCACGAGTACGAGTACTTCATCCAGCATGGGCACTCCATCGTCGAGGCGGAGGGCAAGGCGGTGGCAGTGTAGCCCTTGCTCCTCTTTTCCCCTCTCCCAGTGGGAGAGGGGACGGGGGGAGAGGTCTATCCCCTCTAGTGGAAAAGGGGCTCTTGCAACGACTTCACTTCTCCTGCCCAATCACCTTTACCAACTCGCCCAGGTATGCCTTCGCGTCACCGAAGAGCATCAGCGTCTTGTCCATGTAGTACAGCTCGTTCTCAATGCCCGCGAAGCCGGGGTTCATACTGCGCTTGATGACCATCACCGTGCGCGCCCTGTCCGCCTCGATGATGGGCATGCCGTAGATGGGGCTGTTCTTGTCGTGCTTAGCAGCGGGGTTCACCACGTCGTTAGCACCAATCACTAGCGCCACGTCCGTGTGAGGCAGTTCGGCGTTGATATCCTCCATCTCGTACAGACGATCGTAGGGGATGTCCGCCTCTGCCAGCAGCACGTTCATGTGTCCGGGCATGCGTCCTGCGACGGGATGGATGCCGAACTTTACATCGATGCCGCGTCGGGTCAGCTGGTCAAACAGCTCGCGCACCTTGTGTTGCGCCTGCGCCACCGCCATCCCGTAGCCAGGGATAATCACTACCGACGAAGCGGAGAGCAGGATGTCTGCCGCCTCCTCAGGGGTGGCGCTGCGCACCGTGCGCTCCTCTGCCTTCAACGCCTGTGGCGACACCTGCCCAAACGCGCCGAACAGCACGTTCGTGAACGAGCGGTTCATCGCCTTGCACATAATGACGGAGAGGATGAAGCCTGAGGAACCGTCCAGCGCGCCCGCCACTACCAGCAGCTTGTTCTCCAGCACGAAGCCCATCGCCGACGCCGAGATGCCCGCGTAGGAGTTGAGCAGGGCGATGACAGTAGGCATGTCCGCGCCGCCGATGGGCAGGATGAGCATCACGCCGAACGCCAGCGCCAGGGCTATAAAGATAGGGAATAGCCAAATCTGCTGCGGACTCACCGTCAGATAGATGCCGATAGCGACCGCTATCGCCAGTATAGAGAGGTTGACGACGTTCTGCCCGCGATACACGATGGGGCGAGTGGGGATAATCTCCTGCAGCTTGCCGAACGCCATCAGGCTACCTGTAAACGTGAGGAATCCCAGCAGCACCTCGAAACAGAGCACCGCCATGATAAACGTGGTCAGGCGTTCGGGTTCGTTGGCGTGCCAGAGGTAGTACTTGGCAGTTCCCACTAGCCCTACAGCCAGCCCGCCGAAGGAGTGGGAAAGGGCGGTTCGCTGTGGCACGTGCGTCATGGGCATCAGATAGGCGATGGGGATGCCGATGGCGGCACCAATCAGCAGCGTGACGACAATCCACTTGTAGCTGACAATCTCGGGCAGCAACAGCGTGCCCACAATCGCGATGACCATCCCAACTTCGCCCGCAACCACGCCCCGACGAGCGGTCGGCACCGCGCTCAGCCACTTCAGCGACAGGATGAACAGGGCAGCGGCGACGATGTAGCTGATCTGCGCGATAATCTCCTGCGTGCTCATGACGACCTCCCCCGTTCGCCCGGCTCGCGCTTCTTGAACATCTTTAGCATGCGGTCGGTAATCAGGAAGCCGCTCACCACGTTAATCGAGGCAGCAGTCACCGCGACGCCGCTCAGCACCATCGAGAGCACGTCGTGCTCTGCGCCCAGCACCAGCAAAGCGCCCACCAGGCTAATCGCAGAGATGGCGTTAGTGAGCGACATCAGCGGCGTGTGCAGCAACGGCGAGACGCGACGTATCACCTCGAAGCCGATGAAGGTCGCCAGTACGAACACGAACACATAGCTCAGGATGTCCTCAATGCCCATCTCGTTGCCTCCTTACGCGCTGAGACCAAGCCTCTCGCGCACACGCGGATGCACCACCTGCCCGTCGCGTGTGAGCAGGGTCTCGCTGAGAATCTGGTCCTCCAAGTTGAGATGCAATTCACCGTCCTTGAGCAGGTTGAGTGCGAAGCTGCTGATGTTCTTGGCGAAGAGCTGGCTGGCGTGGTAGGGCATCGTGGCGGGCAGGTTGAGCGGACCGATGATCGTCACGCCCTGATGCACAATGGTCTGTCCGGGCTGCGTGAGCTCACAGTTGCCGCCCCGCTCCGCCGCGAGGTCTACAATCACCGAGCCGGGGCGCATGCCCTCTACCATCTCGCGTGTGATGAGCACAGGGGCACGCTGACCAGGCACTGCCGCCGTCGTAATCACCACGTCGTTTTCGGGCAGCACGTCCTTCATCAGCTCCGCCTGCCGACGGTAGAACTCCTCGCCCAGCGCCCGAGCGTAGCCGCTCGCGTCCTGCGCGTCCTGCGCCTCCAGCGGCAGCTCCACGAAACGCGCGCCGAGGCTCTCCACCTGCTCACGCACAGCGGGGCGCACGTCGTAGGCGCTCACCACCGCCCCCAGTCGTCGCGCCGTCGCAATCGCCTGTAGCCCCGCGACGCCCGCGCCAATGACGAACACACGGGCGGGGGTAATCGTGCCTGCAGCGGTCATCATCATCGGGAAGATTTTGGTCAGCGCGTTCGCAGCCAGCAGCACCGCCTTGTAGCCCGCAAGGTTGGACTGCGAGGAGAGTACGTCCATCGGTTGGGCGCGCGTGATGCGGGGAACCAGCTCCAACGCGAAGGCGAGGATGCCCTTCTCCGCTGCCTCCGCAACGGGTTCAGGCGCCCATAGCGGGTCCATCAGCGCAATCCACACCTGCCCCTCCCGCGCCAGCGACAGGTCCTCCCTCCAGCCGTCGGGATTTGCGCCTAGCGCACGTACCTGCAGCACCATCTCCGCACTCCTAATCACCTCCTCACGGGAGGGAAGCACGGTCGCTCCTGCATCGGCGTACTCCAGGTCGGAAAAGCCTGCCGCCTTGCCTGCTCCCGCCTGCACCAGTACCTCTGCCTTCGCCTTCCTTAGCGCGGCGATGGCAGCAGGCACCAGCGCCACGCGAGCCTCGCCTGAGAAGGTCTCCTGCGTCACTCCGATACGCATCGCTCTGCCCCATATCGTTAGAATAAGGAATTGACTACACTTCATTTATGCAATCGGGCAACGTTTCCTGCCTCGTGTAGAGCACCCTGTACAGCCACCAACACCACACTGCCTGTGACTTAAGTCACTGCACCAGATAGACTCATCCGATAAAATAATACCGACAATCGAGTAAGGAACAACTTTCTGCAAGGAGGTCATCTGTTTCCGATGGCATATGTGATTGTGGACACCTGCACCAAGGACAACGCCTGTGTGGACGTCTGTCCGGTGGACTGCATCAAGGAAGGCGTCTTTACCGACAGCGACGGTAAAGTGTACGATATGCTGTTCATCAACCCCGACGAGTGCATCGACTGCGGCTTGTGCGAGCCAGAGTGTCCTACGAACTCCATCTTCGCGGAGATCAACCTGCCGCCGGAGTTGAAGCACTTCGCCCGCATCAACCGCGAAGCCTTCGCGAGTGGACAGGTCGGGTAGAGCAAGTCGAGAGGGGCGGGATGACCGCCCCCTCCCCTCCCCCATCCTCGGTTCTGTGACTTAAATCACGGCACTTTTTCCTTTGCTGAGGTAAGTAGTAGGCGGAGGTTCATTCTGCAAAAACTCCAGGGAGGTCAAGTATCTACGATGGCATACGTGATTGCTGAACCGTGTATTGGCGTCAAAGACAAGGCGTGTGTCGCTGTCTGTCCAGTGGACTGCATCAAGGAGGGCGTGTTCACCGACAACGACGGCACGGTATACGACATGCTCTTCATTAATCCTGACGAGTGCATCGACTGCGGCTTGTGCGAGCCAGAATGCCCAGTGAACGCGATTTTCGCGGAGACCGACGTCCCCAGCCAGTGGCAGCACTTCATCCGCATTAATCGCGAGGCGTTCACGAGCGGGCAGGTCAGCGGCTAACCTCGCTACAGGCAAGCGCCTGCAGCGCTTCGGGGTCTAGCACCGTAATCTGTCCGTTGTGAATCTCAATCCAGCCCGCTTTGCGGAAGCGGTTGAGCGTGCGTGTCACCACCTCGCGCACCGTGCCGAGCTGGGCAGCCAGCTCGGCATGGGTATAGTCCAGCGTGAAACACGCACCGCGTTCACGCGCCTGCGTCAGCAGATAGCGGGCGACTCTTTCCGGCACTTCGTGCAGCGAGAGCTCTTCTACCAGGTGCAGGAGACGTCGCACCCGGATGGCGAGCGCACGTAGAGCGGCGTGCATGAGCTCCGGGTGTGCGTGGAATACTTCCACAAAGTGTTCGCGCGGGATGAACAGCAGCTGGGAGGCGGTCATCGCCTCGGCAGAGTAAGGCTGGTTTCCTCCATCGAAAAGCGGTAGCTCCCCTATCGCCGACCCAGCACGCTCGATACCAATCACCTGCTCCCTGCCGTTGGCGCTGCTGTTGTAGAGGCGAACTGCCCCCTCCAGCACGACGTATAGACCGTGGCAGGGCTCACCTCGCAGAAACAGCACCTCTCCCCGCTCTGCGCGCAGGGTACGCGACCGTTGCAGGAGATGGCGCAGGGTCTGTTCCTGCGCATCGCGCAGGAAGAGCACCCGACGAAGAGCCTCTAATGCCTCCATCATACCACCCGCAAGTATCCCCTCGTAGCCCATTGTACCCGCTCGGCACCCCTTGGACGAGGGGAATGTGACTCAAGTCACCGTCTTCGGACGTTGCTCTTGCACCGCCTGCCTACATCTTGCTATTCTATGAAGGAGAGGTGGAATCATGCCCACGTGGTGGAATAGCCTTCGGCTGGAGGAGCATCTACAGCGCAGTGTAGAGGCGGGGGTACAATTGTTCAAAATCGCCCTGCTCTACGCGGTCGTGCGTTTTGTCATCCGGCGTGCGGGGCGCGGCATAGTTGCGCGCCTGGAGGGGATGGAGCGTATCGCTGCGCAGAAGCCGCGTATTCGTACGCTGGGGAACCTGGTGCGCAGTACGGTCGAGTACACCGTGCTGATTATCGCCATCCTGATGGCGCTGCGCGCGATGGGCATCGACATCACGCCCCTACTCGCCACAGCAGGGGTAGCCGGCTTGGCGGTCGGTTTCGGCGCACAGAGGCTGGTACGCGATGTGATTTCGGGGTTCTTCTTGCTGGCGGAGAACCAATTCGCTGTGGGGGAGATGGTCACCATCGGCGGCATCACGGGCGTCGTCGAAGAGGTCGGGATGCGCACCACCCACCTGCGCGACGAACAGGGACGGATGGTGGTCATTGCCAACGGAGATGTGAACCTGGTGGTGAACCACTCGCGCAGGGGAGGAGTGCGCCTGAGTACGGAGGTGCGGGTAGCCTCCTCCGCCGACATCCACACGGTGACCGCCCTGCTGCAGCAGGCAGCTGAGGAGGTGTGCGTGGAGGAGCCTCTCGTGGGCGTGAGCGCCTTCGACGCCGCCTCCGTGACCCTGCGGCTCACAGGAATCGTGCCGGCGCACGAGCGCGAGAGGATCGAGCTGCAATGGAAGCAACTGGTCTGGGAACGACTACGCCAGAAGGAGATACCACTAGTCTAACGCGAGAGGAGGAGTTCTAACGATGACAGTCTTGAGCGACGAACAGATTGCGCAAATGCTACAGAAAACGCCGCACTGGAAACGCATCGGTAAGGAGATGACACGCTCCATCCAGTTCAACACTTTTCGCGAGGCGATGGGGTTTGTCGTGCAGGTGGCTTTGCTAGCGGAGAAGATGAACCACCACCCCTACATCGCC
>JANWXG010000083.1 GCA_025057335.1 bacterium
AGTACGTGCTGCTGCTGCGCGTGGAGGCGCAGCGGCTGCCGCCGACACCCGACGCCGCACAGGTGGAAGGGCTTCCTGCTGTGGTGACCCTAGAGGCTCCCATCGCTGACATCGGCACTGTTCGGGTGCAGCAGACGAGCACCTCACCCCAGCGCCCCGGGAGGGCGATATAGACCAGAATCTTGACGGCTGATTCGACCACAGTGCAGGAGGGCGGAGGCGCCCTCCTGCGTTTCAGGGGTTCTGCCAGGGGTACAGGAAGAAGTTCTTCCCTTTGCTGTTCATCATCACTAGCACGCCGCGCGGAAACCGTCCGCCCAGCGCGCGAGAGGTCACCTCCAGCCCGTCGGTCTCGTCTGCAGACGAGCGGATGACCGCCAGCGCAGGTTCGTGTTGATGCGGGTTGGTGCGGCTGCCTTCGCGAGGATAGAGATAGACAACGCTGTCCTCAGGACGCTGGTCTACACAAAGAATGTAACCTGTGCGCGCCCCCGTAGGATAAATCGCGATGCCCTCGCGGTCGCCCTCAAAGCCGCTTGTGCCGAACACCGCCAGCTCCTCCCCCGCGCGCGGATGGTCGGGGTCGGCGTGGTATTTGCGGATGCCAAAGCGCTCATCGGCGTAATAAACGTAGCCGAGAGCGTCGTCCACCGCCACCGCCTCGATCTCGCCCTCCCCGCTGAAGCGTCCAAAGGCACGCACCTTGCGCAGGGAGACCGTACCGTCGCGCTGGGGTACCAGCTGATACTGCCAGAGATAGCCCTCTTGTGGTCCGCTCTTGCGCGAAACGATGGCAAAAATCACGCCGTCGCGCGGGCGACGATACAGGGCGATGCCCATCGGCAAAGCGCGGTCGCCCTCTTCGCCCACGAACACGCGCGTGCCCTCTGGATGCCCGATGTCGCGTAGGCGTCCCCCCTCTATGGCGTAGATGCGCAATCGCCCTGCCTCACGCTCGGTCGCGACGGCGATGTCTACCCGACGGTTGCCGAGGCGCAGACCATACTCCACGTCCACATTGTTGGGGCGTCGCAGCCCTGTGATGCGTTGCACCTGCTGTCCCTGCAGGTTGAAAACGTATAGCCCTCCACCTTTGTCCGTGCCGATGATGAGGCTGCGCGTTGGGCTCTGCGGATGGAGCCAGATAGCGGGGTCATCGGCGTCGCTCGCTACGGGCGCGGTTTGCCCCAGCGGTTTCCAGTAGTGAACAGCGGGCGACAGCGCCAGGCACACCACGCCCAACACGCCAACGAGACCACTCACAAACAGCCAGCGAGCCGACATCTGCATCACCGAGGACAGGGGTCGTCGTCTATGGTGGGAGCTGTCCACGGTCCACAGTCACCTGTTGCGCCGCCGCGCCCATGCGGTGGGAAAATCCAGTTCGTGTTCACACAGGGATTATTGTTCAGGTAGACGGCTCTGAACCACTTGACGTGTCCATCGATGAAGCAAATGTTGGAACCGTTGTTGTGTGAATACCGAAACTCCGTGCAACGGTCTGGATCGTAGATTTCGTCGCCCTCGATGTCGCTGTCGTTACCTTCCAGGAACAGGAAGGAGGTAGCAGGCGACTCCCATGCTGCCAGCATCGGCCACTCATCGGGCACATGTTCGTTGATAGAGTAGCTTGCCCAGTAAGCGTAGCGTCCGTCCGACCCCAACGTTAAGCCCCACGAACGGGCAGGCTCAGGAGTGATGTCGCGCGACGCGGAAACGCTGATGTAATGCAGCACGGGGTCGTTCGGACAGACGAAAATGTTGCCAGCGGGCTTCGTGAAGTCAGCTGGTCTTCCAGCGACGTAACTGTTGATTAGAAACAGCCAGTAGCGATGCCCCCAAGAGCCACGCGGAAACATCTCGTCGTAATCCTGCACATACATCAGCATCGCCAACCCAAATTGCTTCATGTTCGAGATACATGCCGCCTGCCGTGCCTTCGCGCGCGCCTGGGCAAAAACAGGGAACAGAATCGCTGCCAGTATCGCGATAATCGCGATCACCACCAGCAGCTCGATCAGGGTGAAACCTCGTCTCATGTGACCTCCTCTTCGGACTGAGATGAATCGTTTGATAATATGGTAGACGCTCCATGTTAAGAGCGTATTAAGGCTTCTCCGTAGCGCTGCTTCCTGTTTGCAAGGTGAAACAGGCTGCTACAGCTAAGACATATCTCATACCGATAGTACAATATATAGAGACGCTGGAGAAGGTGAAGGGGAGGCTATGAGCACGTTCAGGCGAAACGGTTATCATCAGGAGCTGCTACACCGCTACCACGGCAACCCGATTCTGACTGCTGCAGACTGGCCGTACGCTATCAATACAGTGTTCAACGCAGGCGCTACTAGGCTGCCAGACGGCACCACCTTACTGCTGTGTCGCGTCGAGGACCGACGTGGCATTTCACACCTTTGCGCGGCGCGCTCGGAAAACGGTGTGAACGACTGGAAGATTGACCCCTATCCCACTCTTCTGCCCGACCCGGAGAACTACCCAGAGGAAATCTGGGGCATTGAAGACGCGCGCATCGTGTATGTGCCTGAGCTGGGCAAGTACGCCGTGACCTACACCTCCTACTCGCGTGGAGGTCCGGGCGTCTCGCTAGCGCTTACAGAGGACTTTCGGTATTTCGAGCGTTACGGCGTGATTATGCCGCCTGAGGACAAGGACGCGGCGCTGTTGCCCCGGCGTATCGGTGGGCACTGGGCGCTTATCCACCGCCCGATGACCGCGCAGGGCGCGCACATCTGGATTTCCTACTCCCCCGACCTGCGCCACTGGGGCAGCCACAAGATGATTCTGCAGGCGCGGCGCGGCGCCTGGTGGGATGCCAACAAAATCGGCTTGTCTCCGCCTGCCATCGAGACCCCTGAGGGATGGCTCATCCTGTATCACGGCGTCCGCCAGACAGCCAGCGGCAGCCTGTATCGCCTGGGGCTAGCACTGTTTGACCTGAACACCCCTGAACGGTGCATCCTACGCAGCGACGAGTGGATATTCGGTCCCGAAGAGGTGTACGAGCGCGAAGGGGATGTGGCGAACGTCGTGTTCCCCTGTGGGTATACTATTGCTGAGGACGGGGATACGCTCTACCTCTACTATGGCGGAGCAGACACGTGCATCGCTCTGGCAACAGGTAGCATCCGCGAAATGCTGGATTGGCTCAAGCAGCATGGACATGCAGGGGATCACGGCATCTAAGGGAGGAAAGGCTTCGGCATGAAATATGTTCTACTCGTACCCGACGGGTTTGCCGACGACCCCATCCCGGAGTGGAACGGCAAGACTCCCAAAATGCGGGCGAATACGCCACACTTGGACGCGCTCGCCAAGCGCGCGCTCATCGGCGCAGTGTGGACAGTGCCCCCCGACATGTATCCTGGCAGCGACGTGGCCAACATGGCGATACTCGGCTATGACCCGCGCCGATACTATACGGGCAGGGGTCCCCTAGAAGCGCTGGCGATGGGCATCTCGCTGGAAGAAGGGGATGTGGCGTTCCGTTGCTCACTGGTCAGCACGGACGGCGAGCGCATCTTAGACCACAGCGCAGGCAACATTTCCAATGAGGAGTCGCATCCGCTCATCCGCCTCGTGGACGAAAAGCTGGGCACACGCTACTGGCGCTTCTTCCCGGGGGTAGGTTATCGGCATGTGATGGTGTGGCACGGAGGACCAGTGGACATCCGATGCACGCCCCCGCACGACATCGTGGGGGAGTCCTGGGTGAAGCATCTGCCAGTGGGCGAAGGGGAAGAGAAGCTGCGCCGATTAATCGAGGACTCACTCAACCTGCTGGATGACCATCCGATAAACCGTCGTCGCCGCGACCAAGGGAAGCCCCCTGCGAATATGGTTTGGCTTTGGGGTCAGGGGGTCGCCCCCAAGCTGCCCCCCTTCTCCCTAAAGTATGGCATGACTGGCGCCGTGGTGGCGGAGGTAGACCTCGTGAGAGGCATCGGGCGCGCGGCAGGGCTGGAAGTGCCTACCGTGCCGGGCGCGACAGGCTACCTGCACACGGATTACCACGCCATTGGCGCATGGGCACTGCGGATGCTGGAGAAGCACGACTTCGTGTTCATCCATGTGGAAGCGCCCGACGAGGCAGGACATCAGGGCGACCCCGAAGCCAAAGCGTGGACGCTAGAACAGATCGACGAGCATATCGTGGCGCAGCTCATTGACGGCTTGCGCGAGCACGACTATCGCTTGCTGGCACTCCCGGACCATGCGACGCCCGTCGCCCTCCGCACTCATCGAGCGGGGGCAGTGCCTTTCCTGCTCTGCGATTCGCGTCAAGACCTCTCCCGAGACGCCGCCCTGACCTTCGACGAGAGCGCGGTAGAGGAGGCGAAAGTATGCATCGAGGAAGGCTGGCGCCTCATCGAGATGCTGCTGAAGGGCTAACCGCGCCGAAGCGCTAATCTAGGTTGTGCTTCAGCGAAGGTGCGGCAAATACTGTACTACGCTGCATCCTGCAGAGCTTCGTGCTTCGCTGCTGGAGGCAACATGCACACGCGGGGGGTGTGAGATGCAGCTCTGTTTAGATGGAAATGATTGGTCTCTCGTGCCCTTGCTGCCGCATGAGTTCTGGTGGCGACAGGCGTGGAAAGAGAGCTGGTCACCTAAAGGATGTCCTCCTTGGGGCGAGTGGATACGTGCCTGTGTGCCCGGCGACGTGATTGCCGACGCGCTAGACGCTGGGCTCATTCCTCATCCCTACAAAGACCTCAACAGCCTCGCCTGCGAGTGGCTTTCCGAACGCGACTGGGTGTACCGCAAGCAGTTCCGCGTACCCGAAGAGTGGCAGGGCAAACACGTGCGTCTGCGATTCGATGGCGTGGACGATGCCTGCGAGGTGTACCTGAACGAGCGGTTGCTGGGCAAGCACGAGGGGATGTTCCTCCCCTTTGAGTTCGATGTGACGGAACATCTGCGCTTCGGGGAGGCGAACAGCCTGACCGTGTTGGTAGAACACATGCCCCCCGTCGACGTCGTGCAGGGGCAAATCGGCTGGACGAGCCGCGCTCGACGCTGGAAGGCGCGCTTCGCCTACGACTGGGACTGGTGCACGCGGCTGGTGCCGCTGGGTATCTGGCAGAGCGTGTCACTGCTGGCGAGCGATGGGGTGTGGGTGGAGGATGTATGGGTGCGCCCGCGCCCAGAGGGGGAGGGTGCGCAGGTGGAGGCGCGGATACAGCTGCACAGTGTGCTGCCAGAAGCAAGCGAGTGGTCGCTGCAGCTGTGCGTCATCTCCCCTGAGGGGGATTTTGTTGCCTATCAGAATGAGCCTGTATACCTGCAGGCGGGCGCACGCATGGAATATGTCGCGACGTTGGGCATCCCCAGCCCACAGCTGTGGTACCCACACGACATGGGCGAGCAACCGTTGTATCGGTTTCGGGCGACACTGGCTCAGGAGGGCAACGTCTCGGTCGTACGAGAGGTGACCTTCGGCATCCGTACGGTGCGCGCTGTAGCCAACAAGGACGCTCCTCCCGACGCCTTGCCCTACACGTTGGAGGTGAACGGCAAAAGCCTGTTCGTGAAGGGTTGGAACTGGGTGCCCCATGAGCAGATGTACGGCAGGGTGCGCCCCGAGCGTTACGAACGGCTGTTGAGGCTGGCGAGGGAAGCGGGATGTAACCTGTTGCGCGTGTGGGGTGGAGGGCTGCTGGAACGTGAGGAGTTCTACAACCTGTGTGACCGTCTGGGCATCCTCGTGTGGCAGGAGTTTCCCCTTTCCTCATCGGGCATCCAGAACGCGCCTCCCGAAGACGAGGAGTACCTGCAGTACATCGAGGCGCAGGCACGCCAGATGGTTCCTCTACGGCGCAACCATCCGTCTCTGGCGCTCTGGTGCGGCGGCAACGAGTTGATGGACGATCAGTACGTGCCCCTTACCGACGCGCATCCTGCGCTAGCACGGCTCAAGTCGGTGGTGCAGGAGCTGGACCCCGAACGCCTGTGGCTGCCCACCTCTGCCTCGGGACCTGTGGAGGGAGCCTCGACGGAGCTGGCGGGCACGAGCAAGATGCACGACGTGCACGGTCCCTGGGTGTACTTGGGTGCGGAGGAGCATTATCGCTTCTACAACACGATTGACCCGCTGTACCACTCGGAGTTCGGCGTCGAGGGCGCGGCGAACCTGCCGATTTTCGAGCGGTTCATCTCGCCAGAGTACTGGTTCCCCCCCGATGCAACTAACCGCGTCTGGTTACATCACGGCAGCTGGTGGACCCATCGCGAGAAGCTGGAAGCGCTGTTCGGGCGCATAGAGGATTTGGAGACCTTCATCCGCGCGAGCCAGTGGATGCAGGCGGAAGGTCTGCGCTACGCCATCGAGTCGCATCGCCGACGCCAGGGGCGCTGCAGTGGCGTGTCGCCCTGGCAGTTCAACGAACCGTACCCCAACACTGCCTGCACGAATGTGGTGGATTACCTGGGGCAGCCCAAGCCTGCCTACTGGTGGGCACGCCGCGCTTATCAGCCTGTGCACGTCAGCCTGCGGTACGAGAAGCTGACATGGCAGCCGGGCGAGGAGTGGCAGGCAGAGGTGTGGGTGCATGGCGCGGACAAGCCTATCCGCCACGCGCTGTGGGCGGTGTGCCTCAACGCGCTGGACGGCAGAGAACTTGCCCGCGCTGAAGGCGCCATCGAGAACCTGTCGGCGGAGGCGAGCTGTGTAGCTCAGATTCGTTTGCCCCTGCCTCAGGAGGCAGGCGTATGGGTGATGGTCGCGTGCCTCTATAACCGACGTGGGGGTGTGCTCTCCTGCAATGAGTATCTCTTCAGCACAGCGCAGCCCCCCATGCAGCCGCTCCTGCACGCTCCCCCTGCGACCCTGCGCGTGTGGCACCGCCGCCAGCATGTGGGCATCAAGAACACAGGTGAAACAGTGGCGTTGCTGGTGCAGCTCACGCCGCAGGATGGGCAGTGGCTCTATCTGGAGGACAACTACTTCTGTCTACTTCCTGGTGAGACGCGCGTGCTGGACGTGGAGGGTGCAGGCACAGTTGTGATACGGGCATGGAACAGCGAGCCGCATCACGTGCACCTGTAGGACTACCCCTGCGCCTTTGGCTGGCAACCAGCTTGCTGGTGTGCTTCACTGCGGGCGCCGTTATGGCATGGTCGCCTCCCCTGGCGCTGGCGGTGCTGGGTGTCGGGGGCTGGTTTCTGCTCTCCCTGTGGCACCCTACTGCGGGCGCGCTTGCCTTGCTCGCCTACACCAGCCTGCACCCCGTGCTCGTCCGGGTGGTGTACGATGGTCATCCCCTGGCAAAGGTATGGAAAGATGGCGCGGTGCTATGGCTCGCGCTGATGTGGCTATTCCATCGCTGGGTGAACCGCGAGCGCCCGCTGCGCTGGGGAGTCGTAGAAGTAGCTCTGGTCGCCTTCGCTGCACTGACGGTGGTGCACCTGTTCAATCCGAACATCTACTCCTTCTCCGCAGCGGTGGCTGACCTACGCTGGCTTAGCGTGCCCTTGCTGTTCTACTTCTTTGGCAAGACGCTGTTTGCGGGCGAGCGCCTGCGCACGTTGCTGCTGTTCCTGGGCGCGTTAGCGACCATACACGCGGTCTATGGGCTTGTCCAGCAGTTTCTGCCTTACCGCTGGTTGATGGAAGCGGGAGCGACGCGCCCTAGCGCCCCCTCCGGCACGATGGTGGCGGGATACACGCGCTCTTTTTCTACGATGGACCCGTACCTGTTCGGCGCGCTGATGAGTTTCGGCGCGGTCACAGCGCTGGGGATGGCGGCGCGACGCGAGCGAGGGGAAGCGTTCTGGCTGCTCTCCCTGTTGCTCACCTCGCTGGGAGCGGTGTTTTCGTTAGCGCGCTATGCATGGGTGATGCTGTGGGTAGGTTACGTAAGCGTAGGGATGTGGATGCGTCACCGTCTGGCGCTCGCGTTGGCAATGGTCGCGCTTATCGCGTTGCAGGTTGCCCCAGAGGGGCTATGGCGTGAGCGCACGCAGGACATCCTGGCGCCGCTGGCTCCTACCTCCACAGTGAGCATCCGCATGACCTTCTGGAAGAAGGCGCTGCGCGAGGTGTGGCAACATCCGTTCGGCTTGGGGCTGGGCACACTAGGCATCGGCAAGTGGAGCGAAGACAGCCCGCGCCTGCTAGGATACGTCACGGGCGCCGACAACAACTACCTGTACATCCTGGTGGAGACGGGCTGGGTAGGGCTGCTGCTGTACCTGTCTGCGATTGGGAGCATTCTGCTAAGGGGAGCACGTATTATCCGAAGGATGCCTAGCGGGGCGCAACGTGCGGGCGCCGTCGTGGCGTGGACGGTCGTGCTGCAGAGCGCGGTGGGCAACCTGGTGAACTTCTCTACTTTCCTGCCCCCCGTGTCGTGGAGCTTGTGGCTGTGCGCTGGTGCGCTGATGGCACAACGGGACGAACCTGAGGCAGAGGGAGACGCACGTTGAATCCGAGAGAAGCTTTTCCCTTTCCGAAGACGGTCACGGAGGCGGTAGAGTTGCAGCTGCGCCTGCGCGAGCAGGTGCGCGAAGAGCCGCTGGACACGGAAGCGGTACGGCTGGTCGCCGGCACGGACGTCTCCTTCGGGCGGTCTGGCTCGGAGGCGTGGGCGGGCATCGTTGTGTTGCGCCTACCCGAGATGCAGGTCGTGGAGGAGACGGTCGTATGCACAACAGTCAGCTTCCCGTACGTGCCAGGGCTGCTCTCGTTTCGGGAGTCGCCGCCTCTGCTAGAAGCGTGGCAGCAGCTCAACACGAAACCCGAGGTGGTGCTGTGCGACGCGCACGGCAGGGCGCATCCCCGACGGTTCGGCATGGCGTGCCATTTCGGGCTACTGGTGGACACGCCAACGGTCGGCTGCGCCAAGAGCCTGCTGTGCGGCGCCGTCGCGCGCTCCTCGTCTGCAGGGGAGGATTGGCAACCTATCTATGAGGGAGAGGATCTTCTGGGCGCAGCGTTGTACACACAGCCCTCCGCGCAGCCTGTTTACGTGTCAGTCGGGCATCGGGTAGACCTACCGTCCGCGTTGGGAATAGTGCGTCGCTGTGTGCGCGGACACCGCATCCCTGAGCCGTTGCGCCTGGCACACGAGCTGGTCACTCGGGCTCGGCGAGGAGCTGCCTGAACGCCTGCACAATCTGCTGGCGCGCCTGCCCATCCGAAGAGACCACTACCAGCGCCACGTGTCCTTCCAGCGTGCGCCAGGTGAGCCGCACGTGCCCCTTTTCCAGATGCCACGTCACGGGCTTGACCCCTTCGGGCGTGACCTGAAACACATCGATAGCCTTTAGCCAGTTGGGCAGACGCGCGACGACCGTCACGTCCTTCTGTTCGCGGAAACGGTAGCCCTGCGGATGCATATCGTAGGCGAAGTTGGTCACGAACACAAACGTCACGCGCTCCCCTATCAGCGAGGTCACGTCCAGACGGTTAGGCTCCGTTGCGCGGCGCACCTGCCCCTTGTAGCCGAAGTCGCAGCGCAAGAGGAAGGGACGCACCGCCTGCAACAGACGATTGCACCGCGCCATCTCCTCCAGCGTCTCTTGGCACTGCTGCACCACCTGCTCCACTAGCTCCTCCACCTTCGCCTGCTCCAGCGAGGGCAGCATCTTCCGTGCCAGCTCGGTATAGTAGCGGCGGATTTCGGCTTCAG
>JANWXG010000084.1 GCA_025057335.1 bacterium
CGCACCACCATAGGGCGCAGGGGCAACGGCTCGCCGATGGGCGCGGGCTGCGGACGCGCTGGCGCGGCAGCGGTCGGCGCCTCGGTGAGTGGAATGGGCTCCTCGCCCACGAGAATCGCCAGTGGCGCCCTGTAAAGCCCACCGCCCGCGTAAGTGTTGTCCACCATCACCGTCAACACGTTCTCCGCCCCGTAGCGCACTGCTGATTCGGGCAGGGGATAGTCGCGCGGAAGGTCCCAGCCGTTGGTGCGCCCAATCTGCTGACCGTTGAGGTAGGTAATGTCGTTGTCATCTATGGCGGCAACGAACAGGCGCAGCGGTTTGCCTCGCCACGCCTCGGGCACCGTGAAGCGCACACGACACCAGGCGTAGCGCAGGTCTTGCCAGAGCGTGGGCACGCCGAACCTTTCCCAGGCGGAGTCGTCGAGGTCGGGAGCGGCGAGCGCAGGGTCTGGGGGAGCCTCACGCGGAGCGTACCGCCGTCTCCACTCCAGCAGGGTCAGGTCGATACCGCGTCGGACAGTGATGCGCGCCTCCTGCTGCCCGACCCGTGCCCGCACAAGAGCGGAGTCGCGCTCGGGGGAGAGCTGCACTCGTGCAGTGACCACCTGCCACGCGCGTGCAGGCACACTCACTTCCACCGACGACGGCTCCACCCTGCCGCCGTCAAACTCTAGCGTCACGCGCCACTGCGCAGGCTGCTCCCCGTGGTTCAACACCAGGAAGGCGACGGGCACAGCCTGCTCGTCCGACGCCAGTACGACGGGCAGAGCGGGGCGCACCTCGGGCGCAGCAGGAGCAGTGTTGGAGTGGAACCATCCCATAATCATGAACAGCGCCATAGTCCACCAAGACCATGTTCTCATGCGATGGGGATTCGACCGAGGGTGAGGCTATTCCTACATCGCGTGGGCTTCCCGCAGGGAGCAGGGTTCGTCCACCTCTTCCTCGAATATTGAAAGTGACTTCTTCCCACCATCGCAGGGGAAAGATGCAGGCGATACTCTGGGTTCTTGCACTGATATGCACTTACCCCGCTCTTGCCTATGCACTCACCGCTGTTTACGCCCTGACGAGAGGGTGGAGTAAGGCGGCGCTAGCCGGGGCAGTGGTTTTCATGCTGGCGTTGGCAGCGGCGCTGGCGTGGGGGCTGATGCAGGCGGTCGCGCCTCCTGCGGGCTGGTTGCTCTGGGATGCGCTTCTCGGGCTGCCTGCCTGGTGGACAGTGCGCCGTCATGTGCAGCAGGCGCGGGAGGCGGGCGCGGGACAGACTGCTCGCGCCATCGGGCAGACGCTGCGTCACACGACGCTGCATCTGGTGCTGCTGAGTGGAGCTGTGCTGTTCTGCGTGCCCTTCGCCTGGCTGGTGGTCACCTCGCTCAAAGAGGATGAGGATATGAGCCGCTTCCCGCCCGTGTGGATTCCGCGCCAGCAGGTGAAGGTGACCATACACGGTAAAGAGTGCGGCGTGAGCCTGCTCCAGCAAGGTGGGCAGACGCTAAGGGTGGCGACGCTGGAGGAGCTGGAAACGGGCGAACATCGCGTGCAAGTACTGGAACCACCCGAACGACGCGGCGAGATACTTACAGTGCCTGGCTCACAGTTACAGAAGGTGCGTGTGTTCGCCCCCAAGTGGGAGAACTACTGGGACGCCCTGCGCTTCCTGCCGCCAGAGACCAATTACGGACTGGTCTTCCTGTGGAACACGCTGTTTCTTTCCATCCTCAGCATCATCGGCACGGTACTGAGCAGCTCGCTGGTGGCTTTCGCTTTCAGCCGACTGCGCTGGCCGGGGCGCGACATCTGGTTTGTAGTGCTGCTGGCGACGATGATGGTGCCTGGCGCAGTAACCATGCTGCCCGTATTCGTCATCTTCCGCGCGCTGGGTTGGGTAGATACGCTGCGCCCGCTGTGGGTGCCCGCTTTCTTCGGTAGCGCGTTCAACATCTTCCTGCTGCGACAGTTCTTCCTGACTATCCCGACCGACCTGGAGGACGCCGCCAAAATCGACGGCTGCAGCTACTTCGGTATCTACTGGCGCATCATGTTGCCTCTCATCAAGCCTGCGCTAGCGGCGGTGACCATCTGGACGTTCATGGGCGCGTGGAACAACTTCATGGGTCCGCTCATCTACATCTCCAGTCCCGAGAAGATGCCCCTGGCGTATGCCCTGCAGCTGTTCCAGTCGCAACACGGCGGGGAGCCGGGTATGCTGATGGCGGCGGCAACGATGGTGATGCTGCCCGTGCTGGTGCTCTTCTTCTTTACGCAGCGCTACTTCATCGAGGGCGTCACGCTGACTGGCATAAAAGGATAGCCAGACAGCAGGAGTGCGGTACCGTTTGTCACGCAGAGGATGGTTGAAGTCTAAGGACTGCACTGAAATCCATGAGAACAGTGAGTCAACTGATTGCGGAGGGTGCGCGCCTTCTGGAGAAAGCAGGGGTAGACACGCCGCGCCTGGACGCCGAGCTGCTGCTGGCAGACCTGCTCGGGGTGGGGCGCGCTTACCTGTACGCGCACCCCGAAGAAGAGGTGCGTGAGGCGCTCCTGCAGGAATGGCAAGAGCGCCTTCAGCGGCGCGAGCGTCGCGAACCGCTGGCGTACATTCTGGGCAAGGCGGAGTTTTACGGACTGGAGTTTGCTGTCACTCGTGACGTGCTAGTCCCGCGCCCGGAGACCGAGGTATTGGTTGAGGTGGTTCTTGCCAGGCAGCCCCGCCTCGTCGCGGACATCGGCACAGGCAGCGGCTGCATCGCGGTAACCGTCGCAGTGCACTTGCCACAAGGGCAGGTGTGGGCAACAGACCTCAGCGCAGCCGCCCTACGCATCGCACAGGAGAACGCGCGGCGACATGGCGTCGCGGACCGTATCCACTTCCGACAGGGCGACCTGTTACAGCCGCTCGCGGGGCTGCGTCTAGACGTCATCGCCTGCAATCCCCCTTATATCGCGGAGAGTGAGCGGTTGACGCTGCAGCCAGAGGTGAGAGAGTGGGAACCGCCGCTGGCGCTGTTCACGGGCGAGGACCCATTACAGTTTCATCGCCGTCTGGCGGCGGAAGCCCACTTCCATCTGAACCCGGGTGGATGGTTGGTGATGGAAGTCGGGTTAGGACAGGCAGAGGCTGTGGCGGCACTGCTGGAGGAGGCGGGCTACCATCCCGTGCACATCCACTACGACCTTTTGAACATCGGGCGTGTGGTAGAAGGACGCTACGCAGCAGTGTAGAGGCTCGTTGTGTAGCTTTCCCCCCTCACCCTTCACGCGGTATAATTCTGGACAGGGGTGGAAAACAGTGCCCGTGTTGCAGGAGATAGCCCTATTGCTGCTGTGGCTTTACCTGGTGGCGCAGGTAGGCGTAGTCGTGGTGTGGTTAATACATCACCACTATGCGCGTCAGGGGATGCCGGGGCTTCTCGCCCAACGGTGGAGCCTGCTCGACCTGTGGCTAGGGCTTCATCTGGTGCTCCTTCTCACTTTCGGTGCCTTGTTGGTGATGGGCGCTCTCGTGAGCACTGCGCTACTGTTCTTTTCCCCCTCTCGTCTATACGCCCTGTGGAGAGCGGGATACACGGGCGATACGACCCCAGCGCTGTTCTGGGCGGGGATATTGAGCGTCTTGCTGATGCAGAGCGCCGCCTTCGCAGCGGTAGCCATCTGGTATACGCTGGTCAAGTACAGGCAGGATACGGCAGAAGTCGGTTTATCGTGGCGCTGGGAGGCGCTGCGCCAGGGAGCGCTGTGGGGCGTGATGGCGTTTCCGATAGCGTTGCTGCTCGACCTGCTCAGCAGCCAAGCGCTGCGTTTGTTGCTGGGCAGTGCTGCGTTCCAGAGATTGTCGGAGTGGGAGCGTCAGACAGTCAGCCTAGAAGCACAGCTGGGGTCGCTTCCGCCCGGTGTGTTGATGATAGCGTTTATGTTCGTCGTGGCTGTGGCAGCGCCAGTGGGGGAGGAGCTGTTCTTTCGAGGGTTCGTGTTTAACGTGTTGCGCTATCGGCTTCGGTTTCGTCTAGCGATGTGGCTCTCCGCAACGCTGTTTGCCCTGATGCACGTTTCCCTCCAGAGCTTTGTGCCCATTCTGGCAACTGGGGTGTTGCTCGCCTGGTTGTATGAGCGTACTGGCTCGCTGTGGAGCAGTGTAGCGATGCATGCAACTTTTAATTTGCTCTCAGCAACAGCCGCCATCCTGTGGGGAGGGCAATGATGAGGTGGTATCTGCTTTTAGGTATCGCTAGCGTCTTGGTGCTGCTAGTGGGTTGTGGCAGGATGTCCACTGTAACGACCAATCTGCCTGCGCCCCTGCGTCAGGCGGAACAGTATCTCAGCCGTGGCGACCTCGCCGCTGCGAGGCAGACAGTGGATACCTATTTACAGCAATCTCCCACATTTCGCTCCTATCTACTGGTGCTAGCGCTCTGGAGCGACCATGAGCAGTACGCTCTGAGCGCAGAATACGCTCAGCGCGCGCTGAACGACTCGCGCCTGCGCCTGAACTCTCTGGAGGAGGCGCAGTTGTGGCAGATACGGGCGGACTCGCTCGGCTATCTTCGGCGTTACGAGGAGGCAGCCCGCTGCTATGAAGAGGTGCTGCAACGCACACCTGCCAACCCGGTAGCGCTGAATAACTATGCCTACCTGCTGGCGGAGGCAAACACTCGCCTCGACGAGGCGGAGGCGATGGCAAATCGTGCTCTCGCCGCCGAGCCGAAGAACCCCATTTACCTGGACACCCTGGGCTGGATTTACTTTCGGCAGGGCAGGTATCAGCAGGCGGTGCAGCTGTTAGAGCAGGCGGTGCAAGACGCCCCCCAAGAGCCTGAGCTGCGCTATCACCTCGGCATGGCGTACTGGATGCGCGGCAGGCTGCCCGAAGCGCGCATCGAGCTGCGCAAGGCGGCGAACCTATGGCGCATTCAGAAAGGCAAGCCCTACGAAGAGGCGTTGAAAGCGCTGGAGCAGATAGAGAAGGGCATCCCTCCTCAGCGGCAAAGGGAGCGCATCGAGCTGTGAGCGGAGAGGCTAACCGCTTCGTCGGGGCGACCAGCATTATTCGTAACGCAGCGCCTCAATCGGGTTGAGGCGGGAGGCGCGCCAGGCGGGGTAGATACCGAAGAAGATGCCTACTGCCGCCGAGAAGAGGAAGCCCGCCAGCGCCGCCCAGAGAGGCAAGTGCGTAGTCAGCCCCTCGCCTCCAAACAGCTTCGCCTGACGAGTGCCCCAGCCGATGAGCAGGCTTGTGCCCCAGCCCAGCAGGATGCCGATGATTCCCCCCACCCCCGACAGGGTCATGGACTCGATCAGGAACTGCACCAGAATATCGCGGTTGCGCGCGCCCACCGCCTTGCGGATGCCAATCTCGCGCGTGCGCTCCGCCACGGTCACCAGCATAATGTTCATGATACCGATACCGCCCACCAGCAGCGACAGCCCCGCGATCGCCCCAATTACCAGCCCGAAGATGCTCAGCACGCGCCCGATGGAGGAGAGCAGCCGCTCCTGACTGTCTACGCGGAAGTAAGGCTGGTTGTCGTGTCGGCGCATCAACACTTGCCAGATTTCGTCCATGGTTTCGGTTGTGCGCTCTGGGAAACGCGGCTGTGCGAAGATGACCGACACGAGGTCCACTCCGACGAACCGCTTCTGCAGGGAGGTAATCGGCACGAACACTCGCTTATCCCAGTCCTCGCCGAAAGTTCTGCCTTTCGCTGCAAGCACTCCCACCACTGTCGCCGAGACGCCTGCAATCTCTATCGTCTCGCCGACGGGGTCGCGGTCGCCAAAAAGCCGACGTTGCACCTCTTTGCCCAGCACGCACACCTTCGCCCAGCTGTCCAGGTCTTCTTCTGTGATGAACCGCCCGCGCTCCACCTGCAGGTTATGCAGGTAGAGGTACTCAGGCTGGCAGCCGTCTACGGTCGCGTCCATCTCCTCCGCGCCGTAGCGTATCTTCTGATTGCCTACAGTGAACTCGGCACTGACCATTCTGACACTAGGGCACTCGCGCAGGATGGCTTCAGCGTCCTCCATGCGCAGCCCCTCGATGCTGCCGGGCGTCTCACCGCGCTGGCGCAGAGAGGGATCGTACACCACGATGATGAGACTGGAGCCGAGCTGGCGAAACTCCTCCACCACGCGCGCTCGCGCCCCCTCTACCAGCGACACCATTAGGATGACCGCCGCCACGCCGATGATGACGCCCAGCATGGTCAACAGCGAGCGCAGCTTGTGTCGGCGCAAGTTTGCCAGGGCGGTTAGGAAGGAGTCTACCAGGCTCATTCTCGCCGCTCCTGCTCGTCCCTGTCGTTTCCCCCACCGATGTTCATCTCAAACTGTCGCCTTTTGGGGCCGGTGAAGGGCTGGGGACGCACCTTCTCGCCCTCCTTTACGCCTTCTACAATCTCCACGAAGGCGTCGCCGCGTAAGCCTGTCTTCACCGTGCGGGTCTCGTTTTTGTCCACTGTCTCGCCGTCCACTACCTCGCGATGCACGACGCTGACCTTGGCTGTGCGCGCATCCACGAACTGCAGCGCCTCGCGCGGCAGGCGCAACACATTCTGCTTGCGCTCCACGATGATGCGGCACTTGGCGCTCATACCGGGCTTCATGCGCGGGTCGGGCTTCTCGATCTCCACCTCGACGGGGAACTTGATGACCGCCCCTCCGGGAGCGCCCTGCTGCGGGGCAGCGGAAGCAGGAGCCACTTTGCGTACCTTGCCCTCGAACACCTCGTCGCGCAGGGCGTCCAGCCGAATCTCCACCTTCTGCCCCACCTTCACCTTGCCGATGTCCACCTCGTTCACCTGCAGCTTGATGCGCATGCGCGAGAGGTCGGCTATCTGCACCAGCGGCATCCCGGAGGAGAAGGTCGCCACGCCCGAGGTCACCAGCTCACCTGACTCGATGTAACGCTGCGTGACGACGCCGCTCATCGGGGCGCGGATGACCGTATCCGCCAGGCGCGTCCGTGCTTCCTTCAGCGCACTCTGCAGTTGTTCCACCGCCGCCTGCGCCTGCTGCACCTCGCGTTCGCGTACCGCCAGCTGCACACGGTTGGCTTCCGCCAGCTTCAGGCGCATGCGAGCGTCCTCGAGCGCGGCGCGGGCAGCTTCCACCTCTTGCTGGCGCAGCTCGTCGCGCTTCGCCTGGGCGTGCGCCTGGTCTAGCGCGGCTTTCGCCTGTTTCACGCGCGACTCCGCCTCCGCCCTTTGCAGACGCAGCTGTTCTTCCAGGGTTTGGAGGCGTTGCTCCGCCTGTTGCAGGCGCGCCTCCGCAGCAGTCAGCTGGGTAGCAGCGAGGTCTACTTCACGTTGGGAGACGAAGCCTTTCGCCAGAAGCTGCTTCTGGCGCTCCAGTTGCCGTCGGGCGTCGTCGCGCTGCGCGCGCGCTTCGTCCACCGCCGCCCGGGCGTCGGTACGCAGCTGGGGATGGGTTACCTTGAGCAGCAGGTTCAGGTTCTCCACTGCCGCCTGGTAGCTCGCCTCCGCCTGCTCCAGGGCAGCTTGAGTGGCTTCGGGCTGCGTTTGCGCCTCGCGCAGTGCCTGCTGGTAGCGTATCTCGGCGGTGCGCAGAGCGTTGCGTGCCTGCTCGATCTGCGCCTCGATGTCTGTTGGCTGGTAACTGCGCAGCAGCTTCGCCTGTTCCAGACGGGCGATGGCAGCGCGCAGCTGCGCCTCTGTCTGACGCAAACTGGCTTCCACCTCAACGGGGTCAATACGGGCAATCAGCTGCCCTTCGCGTACGACATCGCCTGCCTCTACGTCCAGACTGAGGATGCGCCCGGCGATTTTGCTCTTGACCTCTACCTTGCGCAGCGGCTCTAGCACACCCGACTCGGCGACGATAATCTCCACATCGCCGCGAGACACCTCCACGAGGCGCGGCGGGGGAGCTGCCTTGCTCATCAAGCGGTATCCCCACCAGCCCGTCGCGCCCAGCAGAAGGATAATCGGTAAGCAGCCGAATAGCAGCAGCTTCGCTCGGCGACGCAAAAAGGCTCTCACGCTTTCCTCCTTCAGAGTATATGCCCCGCTCTCATTATGACAGATTTGGAGGGACGAAGTTTCATCTATGTGTGCCGGCTAACCACATCGTCACCGATGGCAACGCCCGGCTTCGTCCGATGATGAAGATATTGCTCTCCGAAAGATGGCTATCCACTCAGCGGTTCGTCCCCAGGAACCTCTGGAGGGCGAGGCTCCTGCCGAGCCGTCGGGTTTGCGTGGTCGCGACGGAGCGCGCCTTTCAGAGATTGGTTGCAGGAATGCCCTCTGCTGCATCCACAGGAGCGTGGCGGAGCGGGACTCTCCAGCCGTCCTGGAAGGCGAGGCTCTTGCCGAGCGATTTGGCGTAGCATGCTGAGCCGCAGGCGAAGCATCCCCGCAACCCTGACGCTGTTTGGACTAGGCGTGTTGCCCGTGTGGTACGCCCTGCATCGACGGCGTATTGCAGTGGCGTGAGGGGGAAACCTAACCCCCTGTCCCCCTTCCCTACGCGGGAAGGGGGAAAGCGGCTCCCCTCTCCTCGCAGGAGAGGGGATGGGAGAGAGGTTAACCTAACCCCCTGTCCCCCTTCCCTACGCGGGAAGGGGGAAGCAGCTTCCCCTCTCCTCGCAGGAGAGGAGTGAGGTGAGAGGTTAACCTAACCCCCTGTCCCCCTTCCCTACGCGGGAAGGGGGAAAGCGGCCCCCCTCTCTTTGTAGGAGTGGGTTTGGGGGTTAGGTCTGCCCTTGTAGGGGCGAGGGAAAGGAGATGAAAACCATGCTTGCTTACCTGTTCGCCCTGTTCAGCCTTTCGGTGCTTCCGCCGACGGAGGCGCAACCGCCTGCCGTGCGTATGGAGGTGCATGAAGGTGGAGGCAGACAAGCTCCTCCCCATCCTGTGATAATCACCATCTGCTCGGACGGGGTGGTGAAAACAGCGCGAGGAGAGTTCCGCGTGGAGCCTGCGCGAGTGCAGAAACTGGTAGACCGACTGGAACGGCTGAGGGCTTTCCGTCTGTCCTCGGGCGACCTGCAAGACGAGGTAATCAGGGCGGGTGAGGCTCCTGCTGGAATTCGCGGCGGCAGTGGCGTGTATACCCTCCGCCTCACTCGCGGAGAGAAAACAGTCACCGTGCGCCTCAACCAGCCTGACATGTACGCTGAGACGAAAGTGCGCTCGGTGCGGGTGTTCCAGAAGGCACTCAATGCCATCCGCGGGTTTGCAAAGGAAGTGGAACGGGAACAGGCGCAACGGCAATAGGATGTTGCGATGACACGAAGCCATTTTTCCTGCTTCGCAGGCTACCAGAGTGGCGCGGAACCTCCCTGCGATGGCTCCCGAGGGACTGGTGCATGAACGATGCCCTGAATTCCCCGGTTCGGGGAATTCTTCCCAAGTGCCTGCCAGCTGCAGAACGTCTTCGTGCCACTCCGTCAGAGTGTGATGACGCAGCAACTCCGCAATGTATTCGGTCAGTGGGGCTCCTTGGTCGATTGCCTTCTTGCGCAAGCGCATCTCTGTTTCAGCATCGAGCTCGATAGTCACGCTCTGTACTAACTTATACACTCCTTCCGCACTGTCACCGCGATGATAGCGCGGAACTGCGCTC
>JANWXG010000085.1 GCA_025057335.1 bacterium
ATATCAATACCTGGACAGTACTCATCCCTTCACGCAGTGGCTGCGCACGTATCTGCTGTGGGCGCACATTCTGGGTGTGGAGCCGCAGGTGTTTGCCTACCCGCCTGATTCCGCGCGGGCGGTGCACGACGGGCTGCGCTGGCAAGGACAGAACCTGTGGGTGGAACAGTCCCTGCTGGAGCGTATCCCCCCACGCCTGCTGGCCATCCTGGCTGTGCACCGCTACGTGGAGGAGGAGGTATGGCGCCGCTATCTGCCTGTCCCCTGGCTGCTCGGAGCGCTCGCAGCTGCCTTCAGTGTCGCCGTTGCCGCTTACCTGCAACGGGTGTTCGGGGCGAACCTGCTATGGCATCTGGTGCACCTGTTCGTGTTGCCCCTGCTGCTCGACCTGCCCTCGCTGCTGCGGGAATACGCCCGCCTGCGCGCAGATGAGGAGACGCAACAGCGACTGGCAGAACCCGAGATGTTTTTCCAGGCGTTAGAGACGGCGATAGTGGAGAGCTATCGAGACGGCGACACGGAGCGCTATCTGCGCAGGAGCCTCAAGCGGCTCAACCGCCTGCGCGCGAGGCGGGGAGAGCCTGCCCTGACGCTGGAGCAGGTGAAGGCGCGCGCAGGCGTTCTTCAGCGCCATGAAGAGGAACAAACCTTCGCGAAGATGAACAGTGCATCACAGGAGGAGTAACGGTTCGGTATGCCTCGTATCAAACCGCCTGCGATACGTCCGGGCGACACGATTGGTGTTGTGTCGCCCAGCAGCTATAAATCGCTGGAAGCCCTGCAACCTGGCATCCAGAAGGTGGTGCAACGCGGTTACCGCTTGGTGTTTGGGGAGCACGCCTTTGACCGCCGCGGCTATCTGGCAGGGGAAGACCGTGACCGCGCCGCCGACCTCAACGCGATGTTCGCCAACCCTGACGTGAAAGCCATTCTCTGCACACGCGGTGGATACGGCGCCTCGCGCATTCTGGACTACCTGGACTGGGACGTTATCCGCGCCCACCCCAAACCGTTCATCGGCTACAGCGACATCACTACCCTGCATCTGGCGTTCCTGCGCCACACGGAGATGGTGGTTTTCTACGCGCCGATGATTATCACTCTAGCGCGCGACGTTTCAAGGCTGGCCGTTGAGAACCTGTTCGAGCTGCTGGAGCAACCGCGACCGCTGGGCACCTACGACACTCGTGAGGGAAACGTGCGGACGCTGGTGCCCGGGATAGCGGAGGGCGAGCTGACGGGCGGCTGCCTGTGCCTGGTGACCGCAGCCTGCGGCACGCCAGAACAGGTAGACGCACGAGGGAAAATCCTGTGCCTCGAGGATGTGGACGAGCCGCCCTACGCGGTAGACCGTATGCTCACGCAGCTGAAACGGTGCGGTGTGCTGGACGAGGCGGCAGGCTTTGTGATAGGCGAAATCACCAACTGGGAACAACACGTCCATGACCCCGCCGAGACGCTTACCATTGAGCAAATCTGGCAAGATATCCTCGCACCGCTAGGCAAACCTGCTATCGTCGGCTTTCCGTTCGGGCACATGACCAATCCGCTCACGCTACCGCTGGGGGTGCGAGCTAGGTTAGACGCTACTGCCGGCACCCTCACCTTGCTGGAGCCGGCAGTATCCTGAGACCTTCTCACACCCAAGGCAGTAGCAGCACAGAGGAGTACTGAACTGCTGCCGCGAGGGGCTTTAGTAGCTGCCGCAGCAACCGCAGCCACTGGCAGCCTGCCCCTCATCGGTGGCGAAGGACTGCCCACAACCACAGGAGCGGATGGCGTTGGGATTATCGATCTTGAACCCGCCGCCCAGGCTATCCTCCACAAAGTCCACTTCTGAGCCACTCATGTAGCCCAGGCTCAACGGGTCGATCACAATCTTCACACCGTGCGAGTCGAAGACCTGATCGCCCTCGTCGACGATGTCGTCAATCGCCATCCCGTATTGCAACCCAGAACATCCGCCACCGGAGACGAACACCCGCAGCATCGCATCGCTCTTCCCCTGCGCCTCCATGATGCTGCGTATCTCAGCTGCTGCCCGTTCGGTAAGGGTAATCATCGCGCTCTACTCACTCCTTGCTAGAAACTTGGACGTCTCGATTATACCCGCGCTGACCACAAGACAGTCCGCCTGCGGTTACTGTCCCGTGTGTAAATCCAGAATGTTTAGCCATAGAAATTATATCCGATTTTCGCAGTCCAAGCAAGAGGAGGCGCCACCTTTGCATCACCTCTACCCTGCCGCGCCTCCGATAGCACAGGGAGGATACGAAGCACTCCCCACGTGGCTCTCCACCACGAGGGGAGTGTCTCTCCAACAGAGTAGCTCCGATGAGGGTCTGGCTACTGGATTTCGCGTGGCGCTAGCGTTCTCGCGTTCACTTGGTGATACGACGCGCCCCAAGGTAGCGCTGGCGGTAGTAGCCCTCATCCAGACTATCGATGCGCACGCGCCCTCTGGCGCTGGAGGCGTGGATGAACTTCCCATTACCGATGTAGATGCCCACGTGCGAAGCACCGCGCCGATAGGTCTGGAAGAACACCAAGTCGCCCGGCTGTAACTCCTCACGGGACACAGGAGTGCCTCTGCGGAATTGCGCACTGGCAGAGTGTGGCAGTTCAATGCCTGCACGCTGCCGATAGATGTAGCGGGTGAACCCAGAGCAGTCGAACCCACTGCGTGAGGAGCCTCCCCAGCGGTAGCGCACGCCCTGATATCTGGAGGCAGTGCGCACGATGACCTCACCCAACGAGCTGCCCCCCTCTGTCTCTCGAGCCAAGCTGGCTTGCATTCGGGCGCGGCGCAACGCGACAGCACGCGTGCTTTTGCTTTTTGGAGTGCTGGACGGCTGGGAGCGCTTCGCCACCTTTCGCGCCGTGTTTGCTGGGGATTTCGCACCAAGCGTGCCCGTGACCGTCACCAGGTCCTCTCGTACCCAGCCTGTCTGTCCGCTGGAGAGTCGCACTTGCAGCCAGTTCCCCCGACGGGCTGTTACAGTGACAGAATGCCCCTTGTCCAGCAGGGTCACCGAGCGGTCGGTGCGGTTGGGAGCGTAGCGCACGCACACCCTGTCCCGACGGATGACCCCTTTCTTACGCATGGTCGCGGGTACTACCTTGGGAACCACTGGAGCTGGAATACGCAAGCGGGTGCCTGGCTGCAACGAGTCCGCGTTCCTCAAACCGTTTGCCCGCACAATATCTTGAGGAAGTACCTTATACCGCTTCGCTAAAGACCACACCGTATCGTTTTCCCTTACGACAACTATCCGCTGAGCAAACGCAGCCGTAGCACACCACACACTGCATGTGACGAGTACACTGCCTACGATAAGCCACCCTCGCATCCATTCACCTCCTGAGCATACTATATTTTGGGGCACTCCGCCCTACCGCGGAGGCAACACTTTGCCTCACAAAAGTGTTTATTTCGAGGAGGTAGCGCCGATTCCTCCTGCCCTAACCCTTTTTGGCACGGCTTGACCGCCCCTTTCTTTGATTGTCATAATAATATATTGGAGGTGATGTGCAAAATGCCCACTTACGGTTATCGGTGTGAGAGCTGCGGCGTAGAGTTCGAACGATTTCAGCGCATTACCGAGCCGCCTGTGACGGAGTGCCCAGAGTGTGGCGGCACGGTGCGAAGGTTGTTGTACCCAGTAGGTATTCTCTTCAAGGGACCTGGATTCCATATTACTGACTATCGCAAGTCTAACGGCTCCTCCGCCGAAAGCAAGTCAGAGGGAGAATCCGGCAAGAAGGAAGAGCCGATTGCAGGTATTGTGTAGCTTCTCCGAGTCGTTGCGTCACTGCCGAGGGTCGCTGTAAGCGTTTGATGATGACCCTGCCCTTTTGGAGGGCAGGGTTATTGTTCTCGTCGGGCACGCTTCCCTGTCGTCGCCGAGGTACGTCGTTGGCGCGCAGGAGCAGGGGGTTGTCAGTGGATGCCCGTTACCTCGCCTCTGCCTCTGGCGGAGAGGAGGCGGGGCGTGCTCGGTCGCGCGCCCATAGACGCAGCGCTTCGATGTTCTCGCGCATGGTGCGTGACAGAGGCACAGTGCGCTCAATCTCCTGCAAGATCGTCTCGTCGTCCAGTTCAGCGCCTCGGTGGAAGGCATCGAACAGCGCGGAGATGATGACCTGCTCGATTTCTGCGCCGCTGAAGCCCTCTGCTGCCTCAGCCAACTTGCTCACGTTGAACCGCTGCGGGTCGCGTCCCCGCTTGCGCAAGTGAATCGCGAAAATCTCCTCCCGCTCCTTCTGACTGGGCAGGTCGATGAAGAAAATCTCGTCGAAGCGTCCTTTACGCAGCAGCTCGGGAGGCAGAGCGCTCACGTCGTTCGCGGTCGCCACGACGAACACAGGCGCCTGCTTCTCCTGCAGCCACGTGAGGAAGGAGGCGAACACGCGCGCAGTGGTGCCCCCGTCGGAGAAGCCCGAAGACTGTGAACCTGCAAACCCTTTCTCCAGCTCGTCAATCCACAGCACCGCAGGAGCCACCGATTCGGCGGTGCGAATCGCCCGACGCATGTTCTCCTCGGACGCGCCTACCAGCCCCGCGAAGATGCGTCCCACATCCATACGCAGCACAGGCAGTTTCCACAGCGAGCCGATGGAGCGCGCCGCTAGGCTCTTGCCGCAGCCCTGCACGCCGATCAGCAGCACCCCTTTCGGAGCGGGTAAACCGAAGCGTTGCGCCTCGTCAGTGAAGGCGCGTGTGCGCTTGCGGATCCAGTCCTTCAACAGGTCCAGCCCCCCAACGTTTTCAAAGGCTTCGGTCGCGCGATAGTACTCCAGAATGCCCGACTTGCGGATAATCTGCTCCTTCTCCCACAGCACCACTTCCACATCCAGTCGGCGCTTCTGCACGAGCGAGCGGGCGAACACGTTCTCCGCCTCCAACAGCGTCAACCCCGTCGCCGCCTTCAGGAGCATCTCGCGCTGCTCGGGGGTCAGCGATACATCCACGTTGGGATTATCCCTGACCGACTCGATGACCCGGTCCAGCATCTCGCCAATCTCTTCCACCGTCGGCAGGGGCACGTCGATGACCGTGATCTCCTTCTCCAGCTCAGGAGGCAACACCAGCACGGGCGCCAAGAGAAACACCGTGATATACGTGCGGCGCAGCAAGCGACTGAGGTCTCGCATTTGGCGTTTGACCACGCTGTCGCTGAGGGCGGTGTGGAAATCCTTCAGCAGCACCACAGAATGCTGAGGCAAGCGCTCGATGCTCAGGAGCACCTCTACGGGGCGCTGTGTGGTCGTGTCTCTTTGCCCCGGATGCTCCACCAGCCCTGTGGTTATGCTCCAGCAGTACAGACGCTTGTTCAAGCGAGAGGTCACGGAGCGTAGCTCTTCCTCTACACGCTGCTCTTCCGACGAGAGAAGGTAGACAATGGGATACCTCGCCCGAATCAGCGTCTCCAGTTCCTGGCGGAAGGTACTGTTCATGCCCGTCCTCCTGTCGAAGCTACCGCGTTGATCCGCGCTTCCGCTGCGGCAGTGTGTTTTGCCAACGTGAAGAAGACCGCAGCACCCGCCAGCGACAGGCTGAGCAACGTGCCATACATCGCAGGCAAACCCCATCCGTCGGCAATCAGCCCTGCCACAAGGGGCATCGTAGCGGAAGCGAGGGAGGCGGTCGCCATCAGCAAGCCCTGCCCGCTAGCGCGCAGGCGAGGTTCTACCCTGTCTGCGATAAATGCCATCGATACCGCCGTGATGATACTAAAAGTCAGCCCATGCATCGTTTGGGTGAGCAACACGGGCACGGGCGCGCGCAGCACGGTCAGCAAGAGCAATCGTATCGGCAGGGAGAGGAAAGCGATCGCCAGCACGCGCGTGCGTCCGATGCGGTCGGAGAGCTTACCCATCAACACCATGAAGGGCATCTCGAACAGCGCACTGGTCATATAGGCGAGGCTGATGAAGGGCTTGCTTGCCCCCATCCACTGCAAGTAAAGGCTTAGGTTCGCCGTAGCGGTCATGAGCGCACCGACGAAGCAGAAGTGCGCGATGATATACAGCAGGATGTCATGCCGCCGCAGAAGGTGAAGCACCTCATTGGCGGAGAGGCGCGCCGATTCCTCCAGCTCCTCCGGGTTCTCCGGCGTCAGTAACACCACTAGTGCGGAGAGCATGAGCAGCAGAGCCACACTGTTGAACATGCGAGATGGCTCCAGCAGCGGAGAGTCCTGCCACAGCACCAGCATGAGCAGCACAAGCAGATAGCCTATCGTGCCAAACACACGCAGTTGCCCAAAAGACCCTGCCGTGCCTTGATGACGGAACAGGTCTACCACTAGCGCCATCATCACCGACTGACTGGACATCACGCACGCTCCAATTACCGCTGCCAGCAGCAGGGCGACACCGAAATTGTAGACGTATGGGAAGAGCAAATATCCTGCCGCCCCTATCGATATCGCGCCGATGATATACCGTCGTCGCCGCCGCGCTTGGTCCGAGCGCCATCCCAACAGGATGCTGGCTACCGCTCCCGCCAGCGAAAAGACCGACAGCACTGCTCCGACCTGACCGTAGGAGAAGCCGCGCTCGCGCAAGAACACCGGGAAGAAAGGATGGGTAAAGGCTACCGCAGCAAACAACAGGAAATAGTATCCCCCGATACTGAGTCTAGCTCGTAACAATATGACCTCCTTTACCTTACTGTGTTGCACCAAACAGGATACCACGTTTATACGTTGTTGGCAAATGCCCCTCGATAGACGGATACCACGTGACGATAATATTTTTGTGAGCACAACCGCTAAACTACAGGACTTTGCGCAAAACTTCACGAAGTATGTGCTAATGTCCCTACAGGTTGTGCAACCCCGTGCAAACGGGGGCTATCTCAAAGGGAGGTAAGGTTCCATGATGAGCAACACATGGTGGCGCGGCTCGCGCTGGGTTTTGCAGGGTGTGTCTGTGACGGTTGCCTTGGCAGCTGTACTGCTTGCAGGTTGTGGAGGAGGTGGTGGCGACGGAGCAGGAGACAGCCGCTTCACGCTAAGCGGTGTGGTTACCGTCCCGGAGGGAACGGGCAGGCAGGCGGTGAGTGGTTATGCTCTCGCCAACGCGACGGTCAGAGCCTACATTTGGCCGAATCTGACTGAGCACATTGCCCAGAGCAGCACCGACTCCAACGGGCGCTACACCATTGCCTTGCCCGAGAATGCCGTCGGCAAAGACATCCTGGTCGTAGCCACGAAGCAGGTGGGTGACCGCACGGTACGTGTGCAAACCCTCGCTGCCGATGTGCCAGCCACAGGCAGGGAGAATGTCCATCTGGACGCCTTCACCACCTTTGCTGTGGAGGAGATCGCACGCGTTCGCGTGCCGGAAGGACTGGATAACCTCTCGGCGGGCGGCTTTGCCGATGTAGTGCGACGCTTCCGGGAACGAATCGGCTCGTGGACGGGAGACCTCGCCGCGGTGCTGCCACCCCAAATTGGGGGCGAACTGCAGGACGATTCAGTGCGTTCGCTCATACGGCAGGTCGTGCAGGAGCTGAGGAACGCGCTCAAAGGCTCCACGGGCGACGTGGCGATTGCGCGTGGCATGATGCAAACCGTGCGCGACCTGATGGGCACTGTGGTCAGTCACGGCGGGGATGAGAACACAGCCATTGATACCGCGCTGAACATGACCCGGGAAGCGCTGAATGCCCAGCTGGCAACAGCGGAGGAATTCAGTGAGCGGTTCGACGTGATGATGAACATGCTGGAGAGGTTGGAAGGACGCCCATCAGGTGAGTATCGCCTTATCCGCAATGAGTGGGGTGACACCGAGATCCAGAGGATGGGCGACATTGCAGGCGGAAAGACGTGGAAAGTGACCTCGCAGGTAGCGGGACCTTCTAGTGGGCTAGTGCTCACTGTCACCACCGAGCGACCTATCGAGGAGTTCCGCTTCGAACCCGCAGCAGGGCGGTATACCCTCAGTGCTACCAAGCAGGGCGTGAACTACAGCGCCACGCTCACGCCGGCGATTAACCAGTCAAGCCGTGTGATTGAGCTGCAAGCCTCCATCAGCTTGCAGGATAGCGTGCTGACACAGCCATTGACTTTCAATGGAACCCTCGTAGCGGTGTTTGCCGAGTTGCCCTCTCAGGACGCGCCGCCGCGCATCACCAGCGCGACCTTCAACGGTCAACTCAATTCACCCTTCGGCAGTGCGCAGGTGACCAACCTGAAGGTGGAGTTTGACCCAGACTCTAGCGCGGACGACTCGCTGAAACGCATCACGTTGCAGAGCCTGCAGGCGCAAATCACCGCCAAGCCGTTCTCGCTCAGCTTGCAAGGGGTAGACTTGCCCTTCATGAAGCTGAGTGGCGGTGGCACCACCCCCAGCCGCGTCATCGTCAACAGGCTGCAGATGACGGGACGCGACGCTAGCAATGGGCAGCTGAGCCTCACCCTCTCAGAGGTGAGTGGCATCATCGAACAGTATCGCGACCCTGTGAACGGCATGGGCAGCGGTGTGCTCAAGAGCCTGCAGGGCAAGGTAAACTTCGCTTCGAGTAGGATGGCGCTGAGTGGCGAGGTCAGCGGCACCTGGAGCAATGCAGTGCCGTTCGCGCTGGTGCCCGACGCAACGAAGCGGTTGTCCACTTTCCCTGCGGGAAGCATCCGGATTACGGGCAACATGACGCCAGCTACTGGCAAACCGGCAGGGGTAGACATCACGGTCACTTCTGCGCCGCAGGGTTCTCCTGCCCCTAAGGTAACCGCCAACGCGAACCTCTCCTACGGCAATGAGAGCATGCAGCTCAGCGTAGAGATGCTGCTACGGGAGCATCCCTACGAGGGTGTACAGCCCCACTCCAGCACTATCAGCATGGTGCACTCGCCCTCAGGAATGAGAATGCACCTCGCTGGCGAAGCAGAGCGTCCTCTCTCTGGCACCATCAAGAAGTCCGACGGTACTAAAGTGGCGGATATCGGCGAGGCGCAGGAGATAGGACTGCCCGACCTGGGTAAGGTGATGGTCATCAAGTACACGGACGGCACCTTCGAGACGATGGGGTCGCTTTTGCCGTAACTCTTCAGTCACGCGAGGGCGCGGGCAAGCTTGCCCGCGCCCCACAACCGCAGAGGGTTCTTGAGCGTAGGCGGCAGCACTGCTCCTTCTACGCTGGCTACTGTCTCGCCTATTGTGGGTTTGCTCTCTTCCGCCACTAGAGCGAAGAACCTTGTGGCTTTAGAAGGGGGCACCTTTGCTTGACCGCATGTGACACACAAGCGGCTTAGTGCGCCCCTTCCGACCTAGCGCGTGGAATGTGATGAACCTCCCAACAAACTGTCCCCTTCCCCACCCCGCAAGAGCTAGAGGCTTGCCGAATAAACCTGCTGCAAGGAGCAGGTGAAAAGAGAGCGAAAACGAGAGTTAGAGCTATTCAAACAGCGCGGTCTGGAAGGGAGGCTATCTGAGACAGCATGCACAACCTGCCCTACACGTGCATCACGGAAGTGTTGAAGTGTAAGTGGACACTGGCGATACTGGACGCAATCGCG
>JANWXG010000086.1 GCA_025057335.1 bacterium
CCTTCCAACCTGCCTGGTGGGCGCGCTCCGCCAGAGCGAGACAGAGTGTCGTCTTACCCTCGCCTCGCTTCCCGGTGAGTATTACCCGCTGGCGCGCGCCCAGATGCTTCTGCCACCAGTCCACCAGATGGAACAGGCGCGCTAGCGTAGAAGCAGGTTGGCGCACCACCGCCCTCATGTCAGGAATACTGGCAAGAAAGGCGGGCAGGGCACGAAAAGCGGACTGCACTGCCGCCTGCACGATGGCGAAACGTCCTCGTGACAGCAGGCGGAGGATATGGGGATGAGTGAGCTCCACGCCGATAGCCCCAAACAACGCTACCACTAGCACCGCCCTCTGCGCCATGCGCAATCCTGCCAGCAGACCATCTGCCATCTCCCCTCTCACCGCCCCCAACACCAGCCCAGAGAGCAATACGATAACGAGCATCTCCCCCCACAGACGGGGATGGATGAATCGGCGGGCAACGGGGCGGTAGCGTAGCAAAATCCCCGTGACGACCACGGCGAGGAGCGGTATTGTGAGGTAGGGAGTAGCTGCGCCGATAAGCCACAACCCCACAGGCAGCAAAAACAGCAGCGCCACAAGCAGAGGCAGCGAATGGCGGAAGGGGGCAGCCCTTTGCTCCGGCTGCGCGGGCGCCACCTCTAAGGGGTCAACATCTTCCGAGACACGAGCATCCCTCTGCTGAACCTGCCTGCCGAAATACCAGCCAGCCAACCCTGCGGCGATTCCTAGGATGCTCTGCACTGCGGCGAGCGCAAGGAGCACGTTCGCGGGCTGCAGACCGTGCCAGCCCGTGACCTTGGAGGCGAACTGTACTAGCCCCGTGAACACGCGCACCAGGTCGGCACCGTACACGATGGTCAGCGCCACAATCTTGTGTAACAGTGTGTAGCTGACCGCTAGCGCCCCGCCGAGCGCACAGCCTACCCAGCCTCGCCCCAGAAGCTGCAGCACGAGCTGCAAAATCACCCCCTCAGCGAAGATGCCTATCATGGGACCGAGCAACACGGCGCTGGGAGACACCGATTTCATCAGCGCGCACACCAGCGCTGCCCGCCAGAGGAGCCCGCGCACCTCCCACACCTGCGCCGCCGCCGTCAGCAAGAACACGCTGGCTGTCGCCATCATCGTGCCTGCAAAAGGGATGCGCAGGTTGTGCAGAGCGCTGCCCACCACAATCTCGAACGCCGCCCAGAGGCTGCCCAGCGCCGCCGCTCGACTCCAGAGACGAATCGCCTCCGACGACGGGGATGACTTGGCAAGAATGTGCTGCGATGCGACCACTGCTAATCCCTCTGTAACCTCCTCTGCGTCTGGCACCAGATTCTTCACATGCAAGCCGAAGACCTTTGCACGCGGTCTGCCCTCAGTCTCCCCTCGAAGGTCAGAAGCGGTAGTCTCGCGTGTGCGCCTCCTCGAGGTAGCGCGCCAGCAGAGTGACTGCTGCCTCTACATCCTTACGATGTACCATCTCGTTGACGGTATGCACGTAGCGCGTGGGCACGCTGAGCGTGATGCTCACGACGCCTGCGCGGCTGCGTTGCAAGGCGCCTGCGTCGGTGCCGCCGCGCGGCAGAATCTCCATCTGGTGCGGAATGCCCTCGCGCTCGGCAATCTCGCGAAAGTGTTCTACCAGCTTGGGATGGCAGATGAGGCTGCCGTCCATCACCTTGATAGCGACGCCCTGCCCTAACTTCGTCACCGTCTCCGTATCGGAAGGGCCGGGATAGTCGTTGGCGAGCGTCACGTCCAGGGCGATGCCCACTTCTGGCTCGATGGCGTACGCCGCGGTCGTTGCGCCGCGCAAGCCCACCTCCTCCTGCGCGGTCGCCACCGCGTAGATATCCACTTCTGTGCGCTTCTCCCGCAGCAGGCGCAACGCCTCAATCATCACGAACACGCCCACGCGGTCATCCATTGCCTTGCCGAAGAAGGTGTCCCCGCAGGATTCGGTCGTGCGGTCCATCGTCACCATATCGCCGACGGATACCTTCTCCTTCACCTGCTCGGCGGTCATGCCCAGGTCTACGAAGAAGCTCTCGATCTGCGGTGCCTTGTTCTGTTCTTCGGGGGTCAGCAGATGGGCGGGCTTTGTAGAATATGCCAGCACACCGCGCAGCGCCTCGCCCATGCGCGTATGCACGACCACGCGCTGCGCGAACAGCTGACGGGCGTCGAAACCGCCCAACGGCTGCAAGCGCACAAAGCCCTTGTCGTCGATGTAGCGCACCAGGAAGCCGATTTCATCCATGTGTGCTGCCAGCATCACCTTCCGTGCGCCGTTGCCTCGCTTGACGCCGATCACATTGCCCATCACGTCTACTTCTATGCTGTCCACTAAAGGCGACAGCGCCTCTCTGACCACCTGTCGTATCTGGTCTTCCTTGCCTGGCACGCCTGGCGTCTCGCACAACCGCTTCAACAGCTCAAACTCCATGTTCGCCTCCTCTCCTCGGTGCTTTTTCTCATAGCCCACCATTGAAATGGTGGGCTATGATGACGTAGAAACCTGCCTGCGCAGGTTGTTGAAATCCGCACAGGCGGATTTCACTGCCCGTAGCCCCCGATTTCCATCGGGGCGCACGCGCCGTCGTGTGTGCGCCCACCATTGAAATGGTGGGCTATAGTAACGCAAAACCTGCCTGCGCAGGTGGTTCAAACGCTTAGACGGATTTCACTACCCATAGTCCCCGACTTCAGCTGAAAGAAGATACCAAATCACCGCCGGGCAGCGCACTGGTCTATGGGATTGCCGAGCCTATTCGCTCCTGGGGGCAATCTGCACGCCCGCCCAGGATTCAATCAGCTTCACGACCGCTGTATGGTCGACGTCGCCGCCTATCTGCGCCTTTGCCATCTCGAACATCTCCGCGGCGAGCTGCATCAGCGGCGCTGGCACGTATGCCTCCCGCGCCATCGCGACCGCAATGCGCGTATCCTTCGCTAGCAGGGCAAGGCTGAAAGTGTTGGGGAACTGTCGGGTCAGCACCCGTTCGGGAAAGTGCACCTCCGTGGAGAAGGAGCGCCCCGAGCTGACGTTGATGACCTCCAGTGCGACGGCGGGGTCTACTCCCAGCTTCGCCAGCGTCGCCAGCCCTTCCGCTGCCGAGAGCAGCCCGATCGCTAGGAGCATGTTGTTCACTGCCTTCACTGCGTGCCCCGCGCCCACGTCGCCTACGTGGAACACCTTGCCCGCGAACGCTCCAATCACGGGCAGGGCGCGCTCGTAGC
This sequence comes from bacterium, assembly GCA_025057335.1. Lineage (GTDB taxonomy): Bacteria > Armatimonadota > HRBIN16 > HRBIN16 > HRBIN16 > HRBIN16. The sequence continues at coordinate 3,239 of JANWXG010000086.1, forward strand.
TCTCACGGCTGCCCCCGACCATTACCGTCAGCGTGCCTGCCTCTGCTCCCGCCTTGCCTCCCGACACGGGGGCGTCCAGAAAATCGCACCCCCGCTCGCGCAACCGCTGGGCGAGACGACGGCTGTGCTGGGGGTCGCCGCTCGTGCAGTCTACCCACAGGGTGCCGGGCTTTAAGGCGGGCAGAAGCTGTTCCAGTATCGCCTCCACCTCGACGCTGGTAGGCAGGCAGGTGAAGAGAAACTCCGCTGCAGCGGTCTCCCTGAGGTCGGTCACGGCATACGAGCCAAACTGCTGGGCGTGTGCCTGCGCTTTGCTCGCCGTGCGGTTCCAGACAAGGGTCTCGAACCGCCGGGCAAGGTGTCCCGCCATCGGATACCCCATCGTGCCCAGACCAATGAACGCTACTCTGTTCGCCATCTGTTCACTCCTCAGTGAATAGATACGACTGCTCCTGGTAGTCTGTCGTCGCGTGCCGCGTCGGCAGGAGCGCCATCTGCAACGGGTGACGCCGCCTGCTCCAGAAGTATTCGTTCTCGGCGTCGCTTTCGCCTGCGCATGGGCTGCCCTGACCCCGCCTCAGGCGTCTCGTGGAAGCAGCAACCGATGCAGGAAATGCTCGCTGTAGTATCGTAGGATGTATGCGCTCAGCGACGCCCGTCGTTGCGCCAGAGAGTGCGCACGACCTGCGGCGCTGAGCATAGCAGATGACATGCATGGCGAGGTGGAAGCATGGCGCAGGGCGTGCCTGTGTGCATGTGGACTCTATGGATGATGGTGGGGCTTATGGCGACGGTATCTGCTCAACCTCTGGTTCCGCGTGCGGAACATCCGCGTCCCGATTTTCAACGCGACCTCTGGCTGAACCTGAACGGCGAATGGGAGTTCGAGATAGACGATCAAGGGGTCGGTGAGCAGCAGGGCTGGACATCGGGTAGAAGATTCTCCAGACGAATCATCGTGCCGTTCTGCCCCGAAAGCCGACTCTCTGGCATCGGCTACACTGACTTCATGACGCATGTATGGTATCGGCGTCACTTCCGCGTGCCTGCAAGCATGAGGGGAAAACGGCTCTTGCTGCACTTCGGCGCAGTGGACTGGCACGCCCGCGTATGGCTCAACGGTGAGTTTCTGGGGGAGCATCGCGGCGGATACACGCCCTTCCGCTTTGAGGTCACGCGCCAGGTGCGGGAGGGAGACAACGAGCTGGTAGTGCACGTGATAGACAACACGCGCTCTGGCAAGCAGGCAACGGGCAAGCAGAGCCACGAACGACACTCCTACGGCTGCGTCTACACGCGCACCACAGGCATCTGGCAGACTGTGTGGCTGGAAGCGACGGGAGACACCTACCTGAGAAGCTTCTGGCTCCTCCCCGACCCCGACGGCGGGAGAGTGGTCTTTCAGGGATGGATAGACGGCACTCAAAAGGGCACAAAGGTACGCCTGCGCGCCTACGCAGGGGGCAAACTGGTGGGCGAAGAGGTCGTGCCCGCGAACTGGCGCAACACGATAGGCGTGCTGAAGCTCTCCACGGTGAAACTGTGGCATCCGGGCAAGCCGTTCCTGTATGACCTCGTGATCACTGTGGAGCGCAACGGCAGAGCAGTGGATACAGTGAAGAGCTATTTCGGCTTGCGCAAGATTACTATCGAAGGCAACCGCTTCCTGATTAACGGCAAGCCCGTGTTCCAGCGGCTGGTGTTAGACCAGGGCTACTATCCCGACGGCATCTACACCGCCCCATCCGACGAGGCGCTGCGCAGGGACATCGAGCTGGCAATGGCGGCGGGGTTCAACGGCGCGCGCCTGCACCAGAAGGTGTTCGAGCCTCGCTTCCTCTACTGGGCGGATAAACTGGGGTATATGGTCTGGGGCGAGTACCCCTCGTGGGGGCTCAATCTCAACGACTATGAGGCGGTGACCCACGCCGTGCAGGAGTGGCGCGAAGTGCTGGAGCGCGACCGCAACCACCCTAGCATCATCGGCTGGTGCCCCCTCAACGAGACAGACAGCAGCGCAGGCGCCGCCTTCGCGCAGATGTTGCTGGCAACGACACAGACGATGGACCCGACGCGCCCCTGGCTGGACTCCAGCGGCTACGTGCACTTCGTGCCTGAAACGGACGTGTACGACTGTCACGACTACACGCAAGACCCTGAAGTGTTCGCGCGGCGCTACGAATCCCTGAAGCAGCTGGGGACGCGCGCATGGAACAACGTGCCTGGCGACCCGCGCAGCGCCTATCGCGGTCAACCCTACTTCGTGAGCGAGTACGGCGGCATACGCATCCGCACGGAGCGCAGCGTGGGCGAAGGCTGGGGCTACGGTGAGACCGACCTGCAGGAGTTCCTACAACGCTACAAGGCGCTCACCGATGTGTTGATGGACAACCCCAACATGTTCGGCTTCTGCTACACCCAGCTCACCGATATTGAGCAGGAGCAGAACGGCGTGTACTTCTACGACAGGCAACCAAAGTTCGACCCCGCGCTGCTGAAAGCCATCAACTCGCGTCCCGCGGCGTACGAGACCCAGCCCCCGCGCGTGATTGACGTCCGATGGCAAACCCTCTTGCCCACTTCACAGCAGCAGGCACAACGCTGGCGATACACCACTACGCCCCCTTCAGAAGGTTGGTTCCTGCCCGATTTCGACGACAGCGCCTGGCAGGAGGGAGAGGGCGGATTCGGCACGCCAGGCACGCCCGGTGCAGTAGTGCGCACTCTGTGGAGCGGTAAGGATATCTGGATACGACGCCGATTCCACCTGAACCAGGTGGACTTCCGGCACCTTGCGCTCTTGCTGCATCACGACGAGGATGCGGAAATCTATGTCAACGGCACGCTGGTCGCTCGCGTCACGGGGTATCTCACTGGCTACACGGAGCACCTTGCCACCGAGGCGCTCAGGCAAGCTCTTCGAGCAGGGGAAAACGTGATTGCGGTGCGCTGTCGCCAGACGGTAGGCGGACAGTATATCGACGTGGGCATCGTGGGGGGAAACCCGCCAGTGCGATAGGCAACTATCCCCATGCGCCGTACACCAGCACGAGGTTGTCGCGGTGGATCACCTCGTCGGCGCGCTTGAAGCCCAGTCTGTCGGCTATCTCCGAGGTCTTGCAGCCCGCGATGCGCGTCAGCTCCTCACTGCCATAGTTGGTGAAGCCGCGCGCGAAGACCGCTCCCTGCTCATCGCGCACTTCCACGACCTGGTGCGGCTGAAAGTGTCCCTCTGTGGACACCACTCCCGCGGGCAGCAGGCTCTTCCCGTCCGCTAGAATGCGCTCCTTTGCCCCCTGGTTGACTACGACGGCGCCGGAAGCGGGCAGTCCGTACGCCAGCCAGCGCTTGCGATGGCACAGCTTGCGCGGCAGGGGATGAAAGACCGTGCCGACGAAATCGCGTCCCCGGCAAATCTGGTGGATAACGCCCTCCTGCCTGCCGTGCGCGATGACCATCTTGACGCCCGAGGTGGTGGCGATCTGCGCCGCCTGCAGCTTGGTGCGCATCCCCCCTGTGCCCACGCGCGAACCGCTTTCTCCTGCCATCTGCCAGAGGCGCTCGTCTATCTGATACACCTCGCGAATAAGCTGGACATAGCGCCCCTGCGCGTCCCGCTCGAACAGCCCATCCACATCCGACAGCAGGATAAGCAGGTCGGCGTCCACCAGCGAGGCGACCATTGCAGCGAGCGTGTCGTTGTCGCCGAAACGGATTTCCTCCGTCGCAACCGTGTCGTTCTCGTTGATGATGGGGATGACCCCCAAGCGTAGCAACTGCTGCAAGGTGTTGCGAGCATGCAGAAAGCGGTGTCGGTCGCCGAAGTCCTCGCGCGTCAGCAGCACCTGCGCGACGGATAGGTCGTACGCCACAAATGCTGCCAGATACGCCTGCATCAGCAGGGGCTGACCGATGGCTGCCATCGCCTGTTTGAAGGGCATAGTGGTGCGAGAAGGGGGGGGAGTAGGCTTGCCCGCATAGCTTTCCCACTGCTCGATACCCGCGCGAATGGCTCCCGAGCTGACCAGCACCACGTCAACACCTGCGCGATGCTCCGCAGCACATTGCATCGCCAGGGAGGCGATATACACCCGGTCCAGCGCGCCTGCCTCATCCGTCAGCGTGCTGGTTCCCACCTTCACGACGATGCGACGATAAGCCATCAGGAGGCGTCCTCACGCTCCTCGTCTATAAAGTCAAACTCCTCATCGCCAATCCGTACTGTGTCGCCATGCTGGATGCCCGCTTCGCGCAGGCGTTGCAGCACGCCAATCCGCTCCAGCTTGCGGTGTAGACGGCGCACCGCCTCTTCGTTTTCCATGTCGGTCATCTTCACCAGCCGCTCGATACCCTTGCCCTGCACAGTGAACTCGTGCTCGCCCGTCTGTACCACGCTCCACGCCCGTTCGTCTTGACGCGGGGCGCGAATCACCACCATATCTTCTACAGGCGTGGCGGGTAACGGGATGGAGTCCAGCAGTTCTGCCAGGTGGTACACGAGCGACTGTACGCCTTCTCCCGTCGCGGCGGAGATGACATGTACTGCGTAGCCCCTCTGCGTTAGCGCGTCTCGCACACGGTCACGTAGTTCAGCAGGCGCCACATCTGCTTTGTTGAGCGCCACCACCGTAGGGCGATGCAGCAGGTCGGGGTTATATAATTCCAGTTCGCGTCCAATCACCTCGAAATCCTGCAATGGGTCGCGCCCAGTCATGCCCGAAATATCCAGCATGTGTACCAGCACGCGACATCGCTCTACATGACGCAGAAACTGGTGCCCCAGCCCCTCGCCTGCGTGAGCACCCTCAATGAGACCAGGCAGGTCGGCGACGACAAAGCTGCGCCCAGGCTCCACGAAGACCACGCCCAGGTTAGGCACGAGGGTAGTGAAGGGGTAGTCGGCGATTTTGGGTTTGGCGGCGGAGATGCGCGAGATAAGGGTGGACTTGCCAACATTCGGGTAGCCGACCAGCCCTACGTCCGCTAGCAGCTTCAGCTCCAGCCGAAGCCGACGCCGTTCGCCAGGCTCGCCCTTCTCGGCGAAGCGCGGGGTCTGCTGGGCGGGGTTGGCAAAGTAGGCGTTGCCATGACCGCCGCGCCCGCCGCGCGCCACTACTACGCGCTGCCCGGGCTGAATCAGGTCTGCCAGCCATTCGCCCGTCTCTTCGTCGTGCACGACCGTGCCGACGGGTACGCGCAGCTCGCAGTGCGCGCCGTGCTTGCCGTGACGCAGGTTGGGACCGCCGTCGCCGCCCCGTTCAGCGCGGTGATGACGCTGGAAGTGGTAGTCCAGCAGCGTGGTCAGACGCTCGTCGGCAATCAGCACCACGTCGCCACCACGCCCCCCATCGCCTCCAGAGGGTCCGCCACGCGGTACATACTTCTCACGACGGAACGCCACACAACCGCTACCGCCGTCCCCCGCTTGCACCTCTATGGTCACTTCATCTACGAACATCGCGCCGACCTCGAATGCGCAAAAAGGCTCGCCCCCTGGCGAGCCTCTCAAGGAATGGGACAAGCCCTGTCGGCGTTACTGTACTGTCGCTTCCGCCAGTGGCACGACGCTCACGCGACGGTTCTTCTTGTCGCTGCTCTCGTACTTCACCACGCCGTCCACGAGGGCAAACAGCGTGTAGTCGCCGCCCATGCCCACGTTCTTGCCCGGCTTAAACTTGGTGCCACGCTGGCGGATGATAATGCTGCCCGCCTTCACGAACTCTCCAGCGAACTCCTTCACGCCTAGGCGCTTCGACTTGCTATCTCGTCCGTTGCGGGAGCTACCAACACCCTTCTTGTGTGCCAACTCGAATCACCTCACTTCTATACTTCAATGCTCTGCACGCGAAGCACCGTCTGCCACTGACGATGCCCGTAGCGACGACGCTGGTTCTTCTTTGGCTTGTAGGTAAAGCCGATGATTTTCCTGCCCTTCACATGACGCACCACTTCCGCGACCACCTTCGCGTTGGGCACAGTAGGCGTGCCGATGCGTAAGCCGTTCTCGTCCTGCACCATGAGCACCTCGGTCAGCTCCACTGTCTGCCCCTCTTCCACAGGCAGCTTCTCCACGCGCAGGATGGTCTCTGGCTCCACCTTATATTGCTTTCCCCCTGTCCTGACGACAGCAAGCATTGTCCCTATCACTCCCTGCAAAGATGCCTTCAAACACCTGTAGGATTTTACCGAAGAAAAG
>JANWXG010000087.1 GCA_025057335.1 bacterium
GCGACGGGCGAGCCCTGGCTGGGACCTGATATCCTAGAGCGCCTTGAGGAGATTGCTGTCGCAGGAGAGCACAGACAGGTCCTCTGTTACGCTATCGGTTTCGTAGCAGACCACTTGGAGGTGTTGTACGACCTCGATGTGGAGGCGCGGCAGAAGTGCCAGGAGCGGGGTTTGCAGTATCGCCGTGCTGCGTCGCTGAACGACGACCCGCTCATGGCGGAAGCGGTCGCCGATATGGTGCTGGGGCAGATGGAGTAAGGAGCGGGGCTCACGCCCCGCGGCTGGCGAAGCCAGGGCGGCTGTTCATGACCCCCCTGCTAAAACGGTTCGCCACACCGTTCATGGCAGACCAGGGCTAAAACAGCCTAGCCCTCCAGATCACCTCGTTCGTCTGCCATAGGGCATCACCTCCTTTCGGATGCAGTATCCCACATTCGGGGGGGCGATGTCAACCGCGCAGTGAGGGCGTCTGAACAAGCGGGGGCAAGGGGATAGCCTAAGCCGTGACGCCACTCGCCTTGCCGAGACGGATACTGTCTTCGCCCCTGCACGGCTCGGCAGGCGCCTCGCCCTCTATCCCTTGGCATTCTGAGGTCTATGTCGTTTGTTAAGGGGAAGCACTTACGTGCTTCACTACGAGCTGGAGAGTTCTTCATGCGCATTGTGTTGCTGGAGCGCTCGATGTCGGTAGTGGCGCACGTCAGTGCGCCCCCTGTCATTCTGAGCGCCGAGCAAGAAATCGCAGTGCGCACTTCAGTGCGCCCATGTCATTCTGAGCGGAGCGAAGAATCCCACTTCGCTACCCGATGGAGATGCTTCGCTGACGCTCAGCATGACAAGGGAGACGGCTCGGTAGGAGCCTCGCCCTAGGGAAGCTCTCAAGTGCTTCACCACAACCTGTCATGTTGGTAGTAGTGCACGTCAGTGCGCCCATGTCATTCTGAGCGGAGCGAAGAATCTCTCCCTTCCCCCGCAGGGACGCTTCCTGTGCGAGGGGAGGTCGCACGAGGGGTTGCTCAAACATTCTCCCCGCGCAACTGCAGGCGCACCTGCTCTACCAGCTCCACCGTCTGCGGCAGGGCGCACTCCGTTTCGGTGCAGGGCTGACAGGTGACGCGAGCGCGGATTTCTCCCGTCTCCTGCGTCAGCTCGCCGATGCCGATGACGGGGATGACCACGCGCAACTCGCCACGATAAATCGGGATGGGAGGCGCCGCCTCATCCGTCTGCAGCGTATCCGGAGGGGGGAACATCGGCTCGCCGAAGACCAGTGGCAGCGTGCTAGAGACCTCGATGCGCGTCGGCATTAGGTCCTCGGGCACACCCTCTGTACCGTAGATGTGCCATCCCTGCTCCATCAGGAAGCGTATCATCACGCCTCCCTCCATGATGTGCATTTGTACCTGCACAGGCATCCCCGTCATCGGCATCGCGGTGGAGGTCTCCTCTACCTCGGGAACCTCCTCCAGCTCGTCGCCAGCGAGCAGCAACAGCGCATGTATTAGGCTGTCTGAGCCGTGCGGATAGCGCTGGATGGGAGCCCACAGCGAGCGCAGAGTACGGTAGGCGAAGTGCGCGTAGTTCTCCTCGCCAGTGACGATATAGAGCCTTGCCAGCAGGCGCGCTATCGCCCCGTTGCCGCAGGGGATAGAACGGTCATGCACCTCCTTCACGCGGGCGATAAGCCGCTCGTGGTAGTCGGCAGTGTTCACGAACGCCTGGTGCTCCTCATCCCAGAAGTCGGCGATGGCACGGTTTGCCAAGCGCTTTGCCTCTACCAACCAGCTTTCGTCTTCAGTGGTCTCAAACAACTCCAGCAAGCCCGTTGCTAGCAGAGCGTAGTCCTCTAGGTAAGCGGGGATAGCCGCCTCGCCGTCGCGATAGCGTCTTAGCAGGCGTCCCTCCTCGTCCTGCATGCGCTCGAGGATGAAACGTGCTGCCCTCTCTGCTGCGTGCGTGTAGCGCTCCTCTTCCAGCATCAGCCCGGCGTAGGCGAGGCTTTCGATCATCAGCCCGTTCCAGCCTGCCAGCACCTTGTCGTCGCGCAGGGGGGGTACTCGCCGCAGGCGCGCCTGCAGCAGCAGCTCGCGAGCCGTATGCATCTGCTCCTCCAAATTGTCGGGCGGCATACCCAGTTCGGCGGCGATTTGCGATAGCGGAGCGCGCAGGTGGGGGATGTTCCTGCCCGTCAGCCGGCGGCTCGCTTCCTCGTGGTAGTTACCATCGGGACGGATGCTATACACGTGGCAGAACAGGTCTGCCAAGGCGGGAGGAAGGGTCTGTCGGATTTCGCCCAGCGTCCATGTGTAGTATTTGCCCTCTTCGCCCTCGCTGTCGGCGTCCATAGCGCTAGCAAACGCACCGTCTTCTACCTGCATCTCGCGCAGCACCCAGTCGTAAATCCCACGCGCGACTTGCTCATACAAGGGGTTGCCTGTGAGGCTGTACGCCTCGGTGTAAGCCCATCCCAGCTGCGCATTATCGGTCAGCATCTTCTCGAAGTGGGGCAACAGCCACTGCGCGTCGGTGGAGTAGCGATGAAAGCCGCCGCCGATGTGGTCGCGGATTCCGCCCAGAGCCATCGCATCCAGCGTGCGTAGCGCCATCTGCAGGGCGTCCTCGTTCTCCAGGTTGTCCGCCAACCAGAAAAGCACGGGGAAGGCAGTATTCGGTGGGAATTTCGGTGCGTTGCCGAAGCCGCCATGCACGGCGTCAAATTGTTGGCGCATCTGTTGCAGGTAGGTACCGACGATGCGAGGGTCTGGCTCGGTGTCCATCTGCTCGTAGCGGGCAGCGGTCACCTGCTGAATCACCCCGGCAATCTCGCGAGCGGACTGCATCACCTCTTCACGACGGTTCTGGTAAGCGTCAGCGAGCTGGCGCACAATCTGCAGGAACACCTCGGGCGGGTAGTAGGTTCCTGCGAAGAACGGCTCGCCCTGCGGGGTCAGGAATACTGACATCGGCCAGCCGCCGCGTCCTGACAGCAGCTGCACAGCCGTCATGTAGATATCGTCGATGTCCGGGCGCTCCTCGCGATCAACTTTGACGCAGACAAAGTTCTTGTTGAGGAGGTCGGCGATGCGCGGGTCTTCGAAACTTTCCCGCTCCATCACGTGGCACCAGTGGCAAGAGGAGTAGCCGACGGAGAGGAAGATAGGTTTGTCCTCAGAAGCTGCCCGCGTGAACGCCTCCTCCCCCCAGGGATACCAATCGACAGGATTGTAGGCGTGCTGTAAGAGGTATGGGCTTTTCTCATGGATGAGGCGGTTGGGTTGCATGGTTGCACAGTTCTCCTTCCTCCCGCGCGAGCGCGGCTAGCATTGCCGTTATTGTACCCGATTTTTATGCTGAGCGTCCCTCGCGATGCTTTGTGAGAGTGCTCAAGGAAGGGAAACCGCGCAGGCAGCGTTCTCTTTCCATCACCCGCCATCTGTAGTGAGCGATAATGACGGCGAAATCTGCCGCCATATGAGGCGAAGCAGTGCATCTTCCCCTTGCCTCCAGATGCAGAGGGGCTGATGATGGCTGATGCCTCGTTCGCGGAGGAAGCGGAGGGTAGCGGTTCCCCTTCCTGCAGCGGCGGCAGCTTCGAGGAACAGTTCTACCGCGTTGTAGAGATTACACGCCGTGTTGTCAGTGACGCGAGTCAGCGGGTTTGCGTTTGTGTGCATGTGTGTCTCTCCAGCCTGTTGGCACGCACTTGCACTGTGTGTCGGCATATGATGCGCGAGTACATTGACGAAGAGCTGATTCGCGACACGCCGTTACGCAACATTGCGGGACGCTACGCTGTTTCCGTAACGGCATTACACCGTCATCGGCAGGAACATCTCCTGTCGCATCTCGTGCTGGCAGAGGAAGCGCAAGAGGTAGCGAACGTGAGCACACTGCTGGAGCAGATTCAGCACTTGCGTGACCGCGCACTGCGCTTGCTGGACGCAGCTGAGCGTGCTGGTGACCTGCGCGGTGCTATTCAGGCAGTTTGTGCTGTGCGCGAAGTGCTCGGCTTGCTCGGACAGGTGGCAGCACTGGCGCAGAAGAAGACCGAACGCGAAGCCCCGCTGTTTCGTCTGTTGGAATCGTTGGCAGAGCGTGTAGAGCACGAGAACCGACAGCGGGGGTTACTGGACGGTTGACAGCTTCGGCGCGAACGTGCTATAGTGATGAGCAGCTGATTCGCGAAAATTGTCAGACTCTGGAACACAACATCTTGTGGTGGTCTTCACTTTGGGGTAGCACGGGTAGTATGGTGGACCGTGGAGGACTCGAACCTCCGACCCGCTGATTAAGAGTCAGCTGCTCTGCCAACTGAGCTAACGGTCCACCGCAAAAAGAATGGTGGAGCTGAGGGGATTCGAACCCCTGACCTCTTCAATGCCATTGAAGCGCTCTCCCAGCTGAGCTACAGCCCCAACCAAGCACATATCATTATACACTATCTGCACGACAGATGCAAGAACGCGAGAGGCTGTCTGAAAAACCTCACGAACACGCTACAGTGCCCACCGAAAAACCCGCTCGCGCAGACAGGGTTTTTCCTCCGTCCAGGTGAGGATATCTCGCTGCCGCGCCCTACGGTTCGTACACCGCCCCTAGGAACAACACCATGCCCGTGCGCGTATCGCGGATAGCGAAGAAGAAGGGGCGATCGACTATCATCTTGAAAGGCGGGCGGGGTTGCTGCACCGACGTGATACCGACCTGCACCGATGTCACCGCAGCCGCTTCCGTGCCTTCCTCGTTCACCTCGACAACCGCCTTGTGATGCACCTTTTGCAGGTACAGGTCGCGCTGCTCGCGCATGCCCGTGAAGTCGGCGCGGTCTGGCTCGAAGGCGACCGCCATGCCCAACGCCTTCAGGGCGTCGTTCAACGTCTTGTCGTACTCCATCTTGAAACGCGGCAGCTGTACCTCACCGTCGCTACTGACCAGACGAGAGGTCCACTCCTTCCAGCTCTTGGCGTCCAGCGACTCCAGCCACTGGTTCAGGCTCACGCCCTCATCGGGTAGAGCGATGACCATGCTGTAGCGCCCCCCACCGTAGGGCAGGCTCACCATCTGGAAGCCTTCCCCCTTGAGGTAAGGGAACCTGCCCACCTGCGCCATCATCGGCACGCGCTTCTGCTCGCCGTTCGCTAGGGTGAAGGGTTTCTCCTGTGTGAGTGACTTGTCGAAGGGCTTCTGCCACTTGCCGTGAAAGTAGATGGCGTTGAGCAGGAACATCACGGTATCGGGGGGGATGCGGTCCACTATCTTCTCGATTTTGCCCTTCGTGCTGGAGCTCACCCAGCGGTTGATGGCTTGCAGCGCCTCGGGGGCAGCGAAGTCCAGCACGCTGATTTGTGCCCCAAAGTACCGACGGTTGGCGTCTAAAAACTGCTTCTTGAAGGACACTCCCTGCCTCGCCCAGAGCGAGTTGGCGATACTGAGTTCCACTTTGGAGTCGGCGCTTTGCAAGCTCTGACGCAGGTCGAGCACCGCCTGGTTCAGCTCCTCCTTCGTCATGCCTCCCAACGACATCGCTTTCGCCATCGCCTGCTCCGTGTCGCCCGCGGCGCCATTGTAGGTCATGGCAAGGGCAAGAGTGATGCTCGCTGGAGAGAAGAACAGGTTCTTGCCCTCATCCGCTTCGCGCAGCTGTCCCAACAGCGCAAAGCCGAAACCGTTGTTCGCTTCTACCAGTTTGGGGTCCACCTTTCTGTTCGAATCCGTCGCGTTGTTCGCGCTGGGACGTGGCGCAGGCTCACTGCCCACGCCCGTCGTCGCCACATTGCCGCATCCTGCGAGTAACAAGGCGAGCAAAGGGAAGAGTGCGTAGTTTCTCATCCTGTCTACCCCCGTTTTCTCATTCAGTGGTTAGACGCTGGGGCAGGGGAAAAGGTTATGATGATATGCTGAAACTTGTGCACTCTGTTTTACAGGGTCGCTACTTCAGGAAGAGTCGGTACAGCATGAAGTTGCTGTGCTAGCCAGTACGCCGACTCCACGAGGCGCGGCCCCGGACGGCTGAAGTGGGCGCTACCGTCGGCGATGAACACCTTCCCGTGACGTACAGCAGGCAGGTCCTGCCAGCCGGGCAAACGCTGCAAACAGGGCAAATCCTGCAACGTGCGCTCCACGCTGAATCCGCAGCAGGCGAGCACGATCGCCTCGGGCTGCCAGTCCAGTACCTCCTGCCACGACAGCCTCCGAGAAGGCGCTCCCTCCTGACCATGCCCATCAATGCCGCCTGCAATCTGTATTAGCTCAGGCGTCCAGTGTCCGCAACTGAAGAGAGGGTCCATCCACTCTAGGAAGGAAAGGCGGACAGGGGGATACTGCGCGCAGTGCTGGCGCAGGGAATCCAGCTCTTGCTGACAGCGCTCTGATAGAGCGCGTCCCTTCGCAGGACATCCTGCCGCCTCCGCTACCTGCTCGAACGTGTGCAGCACCTCGCGCAGGGTAGTGGGTTCCAAACTGAGTACCTTTGGACGCGGTTGCAAGCGTTCTACTGCCTCCTGCACGGCGTTATACGAGACAGCGCAAACCGAGCATAGAGCTTGTGTGATGATGAGGTCTGGACGGAGCTGCTGCAACAGGGGAATGTCGAGAGTGTACAGGGTCGCATGCGTTTGCAAGGTTTCCGACACCAGTCGGTCGATCTCGTAGCTAGGCAGGTTGGCGGGGATGAGGCTTCGGGTCACGATAGGCTTACACAACACTTCTGGCGGATAGTCGCATTCATGGCTGCGTCCCACCAGGTGGTCGCCCAGTCCGAGCGCATACACTATCTCTGTGGCACTGGGAAGCAACGAGACGATACGCATCGTTGCTATCCTTTCGGGCGCATCTGGGGGAAGAAGATAACGTCCTGAATGGAATCCGCCCCAAGGATGACCATCGCCATACGGTCCATGCCGATGCCCAGTCCGCCAGTGGGAGGCATGCCATACTCCAACGCGATGACGAAGTCCTCGTCGTAGGGGTGCGCCTCTTCGTCGCCCTCGGCACGCATACGCATTTGCGCCTCGAACCGCTCGCGCTGGTCGTCGGGGTCGTTCAGCTCGGAGAAGGCGTTGGCGACCTCCTGACAGGCGACGTAGCCCTCGAACCGACGGGTAAAGCGCGGGTCGTGCGGATGCTTCTTCGCCAGCGGCGAGGTCTCTATGGGATAGTCGACGACGAAGGTAGGCTCTATCAAGTGGGGCTGCACGAACCGCTCCAGCAGTTTCTCAATAATGCCGCCGACGGTATGCTCGTTCTCGGTGGGCAAACCTTTCCGCTCCATGGCTGCCTTGGCGCTTTCCAGCGTGGCGAACTCCTCGGGTTTGACGCCTGCGTACTGCTCAATGAGGTCGAGCAGGCGTCCGCGCTTCCATGGGGGGGTCATGTCCACCTTTTGCCCGTTGTAGATGATGTAGGGCTCCCCGCGCACTTCCAGACACACGTGGTAGAACAGCCTCTCCACAAGGTTCATGATGTCCTCGAGATTGGCGTACGCCTGGTAGAGCTCCAGCAGAGTGTACTCGGGGTTATGTCGGCGGTCCATGCCCTCGTTGCGGAACACGCGCCCGATTTCGTATACCTTCTCGATGTTGCCTACGATGAGGCGCTTGAGGTAGAGCTCCAGCGAGATGCGTAGGTGAAAGTCCACGTCCAGCGCGTTGTGGTGGGTGATGAACGGGCGCGCGGCGGCGCCGCCCGCCAGGGGCTGCAGCACAGGTGTCTCCACTTCCAGGAAGCCCTCGTTGTCTAGGAAGCGGCGCGTCGCCTGCACGATGCGGCAGCGGTCTATCAGCGTCTGGCGCGAGTCGCGATTGACCAGCAGGTCCAGATAGCGTCGGCGGTAGCGCAGTTCGATATCCTGCAAGCCATACCAGTGCTGGTCGCCCTTTTCCTTGCCGAAGGGGATGGGGCGCAGCGCTTTGGACAGGATGGTGAACTCGCGCACGTGCACGGTAATTTCACCTGTGCGCGTGCGAAACACCTCGCCCTGCACGCCGAGGAAGTCGCCTAAGTCAAGCAGCTTGAGTAGCCCGTAGCGCTCTTCGCCTAGGTCGTCGGCGCGGAAGTAAATCTGAATCCTGTCGGAGCCGTCCTGCAGGTGCATGAAAGAGGCTTTGCCCATGACGCGCATGGCGACGATGCGACCGGCGATGCGTACGGTCTTGCCTTCCAGAGCGTCGTATCCGTTCAGGATGTCGGCGGCGAGATGCGTGCGGTCATAGCGCTCCTCGCAGAAGGGGTCAATGCCCATTGCGCGCAGCGCTTGCAGCTTCTCTCGCCGCCGGAGTATCTGGTCGTTCTCGTCGTGTCCTGGTTCCATCATCGTGCAATTACTTGTGGATGTCCAGTATCTGGTAACGCACTTTGCCTGCAGGGATATTCACCTCAACCACGTCGCCCACCTTGTGCCCCATGAGCGCTTCACCGATGGGCGATTCGTGGGAGATGCGGTCCTCATCCGGATCCGCTTCGAAAGGACTAACCATGCGGAACTCCCATTCTTCCCCCGTATCGAGGTCGCGCACGCGCACATAGGAGCCAATGCCTACGTGGTCGGTGGAAATGTCTTCCTCGCGCAGGATGACCGCATGGCTCAGGATTTGACGCAGCTCTAGCAGGCGCCCCTCAATCAGAGCCTGCTCGCTCTTGGCTTCTTCATACTCGGCGTTCTCGGTCAGCTCCCCGAAATCCTTCGCCTCGCGAATGCGGTCGGCAACCGCCTTGCGCTCCACCCGGCTCAGATGTTCCAGCTCCTTCTCGATGCGTGCGTAGCCTTCTGCGGTCAGCACAATCTCCTGTGCGTTTACGACAGGTGATTTCATCGCTACGTGATGCTCCTTCCTGTATGCCTCTCATGTTCGGGAGACATGAGGCTCATCGTGATATGATATACGTAAAAACGGACGCCCATTGCGCCCGTCTCGGCTGCCCCGAATTCCCCTCGATATTGTGCCACATTGCGCCCGTATTCCTGCTCGATCTGCTGAGAGGGGCAGCACACATCATGTTGACGATGGATTGGGAGCAGAGGTTCCCCCCCCAGTGCTGGCGGAATCGGTCTCCAACGGCTCGGAGTCTGTTCCCTTACCTGTCGCGCAGAAGCACGTGGGGGATGGCTCAGTGAGAGCCTTACTCTGTGAGAAGTACTCACGTGCTTTTCTACACCCCCGTTTGCAGTGGCGCACTTCGATGCGCTTTCTGCTGTCACAGACGAGAGATGCTTCGCCTTCGGCTCAGCATGACACGTGGACGGCTCGGCGGGAGCCTCGCCCTCCAGTTGTGCGCCTGTGGATGCGACAGAGCGCATCC